>DASPMK010000140.1:0-18839 GCA_035627075.1 Azospirillaceae bacterium | reverse complement strand
TCCCGCGCCATGCGCAACGCCTTGGGGAACGCCCCCAGCGCGCGGGGGTGCGGCTTCTGGCCGGGACCGGGCATCAGCCCGTCGGTGCAGATCGCCATGGTCGGGCGGCGGAAGAAGCGTTCCACCGTGGCGTCGTTGCCGTAGTGGGTGATGATGGTGATCTCACCGGCATTCTCGGCGTAGAAATCGTAGACCGCCGCGAAGGCGTCGAACGAGCCCAAGTCCTCGTGCCCGCGCGCGGCCGCCACGTCGCCCAGCCGCTTGCCCAGGAAAGCATCGCCCAGCCCCGCCTTCACCCCGGCGATCTGCACCCCCTGCAATCCGCCGCAGAAGTCGATGAAGTTGTCCCAGGTGGTGGTGTCGTACCGCATCCGCCGGTACATCGCGTCGCGCGCCGAAGGGTCACCCAACCGCGCCAGGAACTGCTCGCGGCTGCCCTGGCGGATGTCGGGTGGGAAGATGGCGTCGCCGGTGGTGCTGCCGGCCGTGTAGGGATACATGTTCTCCATGGTCGGCACGCTGGCCGAGGCGTCGGCCAGCATCCCTTCCAGATCGCCGATCTTTTCGTAATTGCGCTGCCCGGCGATCTTGGAGTGCTCGTTGCAGTACCCGCCGCCGCCGTCAACCGCTGCCTCCACCACCTCCTTCAAGGAGGCGATGATGTTGTCGCTCTCCGAGCGCAGATGCGGGAACAGAGCGCCGGGCTTCACGGCGTTGAAGGCGCGCACCAGGGTTGTGATCTCGCGCTGGTCGCAGTAGACGGCGGGGTTGTAGACCAGCCCCGTCGACAGGCCCAGCGTATAGGGCGCCTCGCGCCGCACCACCTCGGCCATGGCATCCAGCTCGGCGTCGGTGGCG
This sequence comes from Azospirillaceae bacterium, assembly GCA_035627075.1. Taxonomy (GTDB): domain Bacteria; phylum Pseudomonadota; class Alphaproteobacteria; order Azospirillales; family Azospirillaceae; genus DASPMK01. The sequence continues at coordinate 17,981 of DASPMK010000140.1, read as the reverse complement.
ACGCGGGCGAGGTTGTCCATCACCACCCGGCGCACGGCGGAATGGCCCAGATAAATGCCCATGTCGGTGACCGAGCGGCCCCGGTGCCACGCCAGAAACTCCGCCACCGTGGTCCAGGTCCACTCGCCCTCGATGGCGCCGTCCAGCGGCTTCAATTGGGCGGCGTACTGCGAGCGCTGTGCCTCCGCCACCGGAGCCGGCGACAGGCCGTCCACACCGCAAATCCGCTTGGTCACCCCGCCCTGGATCGCCAGTTCGCACGCCTTGGGCAGACCGCTGTCGCCGATCCGCGTGCCGCCCAGCGCCCCGTGGTTGTGGGTATCGACGAAGCCCGGCGCCAGCGCCCGACCCTCCGCGTCCATCACGCGGTCGGCCAGCATCGCTTCGGTCAGCGGCACGATGCCCAGATGGGCGATGCGGTCGTCCACCACCAGCACGTCGCCGGGGAAGGGCTCGGTCACCCCGTCGCCGGGGACGATCAACGTATTACGAATGAGCTGGCGCATGGAATTACTCCGCCAGTTCCAGCAGGAGGTGCAGCAGCACATCCGCCCCGGCGATCAGTTGGTCGGGCTCGGTGAATTCCCGAACGTTGTGGCTGATGCCGTCCTTCGAGGGTACGAAGATCATCGACGTCGGGCAGACCCGCGCCAGCATCTGGGCGTCATGCCCGGCGCCCGACGGCATTCGCTTGACCTTGTGGCCGAAACCTTGGGCGATGGCCTTCACCCGCGCCACCATGTCGGGGTTGAATGCCACCGGTTCGAACCGCGCCAATGGACGGCGGGCCAGCGTCACCCCTTCCTCCTCAGCCACCTTGTCGGCGAAGCTGAACAGCCGCGCCTCGGCCTCCTTCAGCCGGGATTCGTCGGTGTTGCGCAGGTCCACGGTTATCACCGCCGTGTTGGCGATGACGTTGACGAGGTTGGGCGAGAGCGTCAGCGCCCCCACGGTCGCCACCTGATCGCCACCCAGGTCGCGGGCGATGCGCCGCGCCTCCACCGCGATACCGGCGGCCACGTACCCGGCGTCATGGCGCAGCCGCATCGGCGTGGTGCCGGCGTGGTTGGACTGGCCGCCCAGGGTGAACTCGGTCCACGAAATGCCCTGCACCCCCTCCACCGCGCCGATGGTGAAGCCTTCGGCCTCCAACACCGGCCCCTGCTCGATGTGAAGCTCGACGAAGGCATGGACCTTGGGCGCCCCCACCGGCGCCGGCCCGCCATAGCCGATGCGGGTCAGGTTGTCGGCCACCGTAGAGCCATCGATGCCCACCGTGTTCAGCGCCCCGCTCAGCCCCAGACCGCCGACGTAGACGAGGCTGCCCAGCATGTCCGGGGCGAACCGCGCCCCTTCCTCGTTGGTGAAGAAGGCCACGGCCACCGGCCGCCGGGTGGTGATGCCGGCATCGTTGAGGGTGGCGATCACCTCCAGCCCGCTCAGGACGCCATAATTGCCGTCATACCGGCCGCCGGTGCGCACCGTGTCGATGTGGCTGCCGGTCATCACCGGCGGGCCGTCCTCGGTGCCGGGGCGGATGCCGACCACGTTGCCGATGGCGTCCACCGTCACGCTCAGGCCCAGCTCGCGCATCCAGCCGACCACAAGGTCGCGGCCCGCCTTGTCCTCGTCGGACAGCGCCAGACGGCAGACCCCGCCGCCGTCGATGGCGCCCACCTGCCCAAGGGCGTGCAGCCGCTTGAGGAGCCGTTGGCCGTCGATCCTGAGATTGCCTTTCATAGGGAGGCGCTCCATGGCTTGCCGTACCGCCATATGAAACACGGCTTTCGTTATTGCGTCCAGATGAAAGGTATGTTTCTAATCGATTCATGGTTCCGTCCGTCCAAACCCGCATCCAAGACCTTTACGACCAGCTTCCGGCGCGGGAGCGGCGGCTGGCCGACGTGTTGCTGGAGATGCAGGGCGATCTGGCGGCCTATTCGGCGACGGAGCTGGCGGCCCGCGCCGGGGTGTCCAAGGCCACCGCCGCGCGGCTGTTCCGGCGCTTGGGCTACGCCGATTATCACGAGATGCGCCAGCAGGCCCGCGACGAGCGGCAGCCGGGCTCGCCCTTGGCCGAGTTGGAGGATGCCGGTGGCGAGAAGCAATCGCTGACCGCCCACCTGTCGCACGACCTGCAAAACCTCACCCGCACCGTCGAAACCCTGCGCTCCGACGCGGTGGCCGACGCGGTGAAAATCCTGGCCGAGGCCCGGCGGGTATGGATTGTCGGCTTCCGCAACAACCACGCCCTGGCGCTGTACGCCCGTGGCCTGCTGGCCCATGTGAAGCCCGACGTACGGATGCTGCCGGTCGGCGGCTACACCGTGGCGGAGGACCTGGCCTCGCTGTCGGCCGGTGACGCCATGCTGGCCCTGGGTTTCCGCCGCCGGTTGCCGGTGATGCGCTCCATCCTGCGCGAGGCGGCGGCAGTGGGGGCGAAGACGGTGCTGCTGGCCGACCCCACGGTGGACGAATGCGCCCGCCACGCCACAGTGACGTTGCGCTGCCTCAGCCGTGGCCTGACCCTGTTCGACTCCTATGTCGCTCCGATGAGCGTGCTCAACTATCTCTGCTCCCAGGTGGCGCTGCGCCTGGAGGTTGAGGCCGAGGCGCGGCTGGAGCGGATCGAGCGCCTGCACGAAGCTTTCGACGATTTCGACTGATCCAAGGGGAACGGACGTGACGACGGTGACCTTCACGCTGAACGGCGAGCCGCGCTCGGCCGAGGTGGCACCGGGCGAGAGCCTGCTCGACGTGCTGCGGTCCAAGTTCCGCGTCACCTCGGTCAAGGACGCCTGCGCGCCGCAGGGGCAGTGCGGCTGCTGTCTGGCGTTGATCGACGGCAACCCGAAGACCACCTGCGCCATCCCGGCGGAGAAGGCGGCGGGCAAGTCCATCGTTACCCTGGAAGGGGTGTCGGACAACGAGCGCGCGCTGTACGCCGACGCCTTCCAGGTCGCCGCCGGCCTGCAATGCGGCTTCTGCACGCCGGGCATCGTGCTGCGCATCAAGCACCTGACCGACGGGAAGCAGGACTTTACCCGTGCCGAGATATCCCGCGCGCTGGACGGCCACCTCTGCCGCTGCACCGGCTACACCAAGATCATCGACGCGGTGGAGCTCATCATCAAGGCCAAGCGCGGCGAACCGCTGCCGGCCCCGGTCACCCAGGGTCGCATCGGCGACCGCCTCGCCCGCTACCAGGGCGGCGACCTCGCCGTCGGCGCCCGGCCGTTCGTGGCGGATATCGATGTGCCGGGTCTGCTGCACGGCGCCGTCGTTCTGTCCAGCCACGCCCGCGCCCGCGTCTTGAAGATCGATACCTCCAAGGCCAAGGCCCACCCCGGTGTCGAGGCGGTGGTGACCGCCGCCGACGTGCCGGGCGAGCGTTGGTACGGCCTGATCTACCAGGACTGGCCGGGCATGGTGGCGGTGGGGGAGGAGGTGCGCTACGTCGGCGACATTCTGGCCGCCGTCGCCGCCAAGGACCCTCGCACCGCCCGCGAAGCCGCCGCGTTGGTCGAAGTCGAATACGACATCCTCGAACCCGTCCTCGATCCCCGCAAATCCATCGAACCCGGCGCCCCCCGCATCAACCCGGTCCACGACAACATCCTGTCGGTGACCGAGTTCACCCGTGGCGACGTGGAAGCGGCGCTCGCCGCTTCGGCCCATGTCGTCACCGGTACGTGGCAGACCCAGCGCATCGAACACCTGTTTCTTGAGCCGGAAAGCTGCCTCGCCGTGCCGCACGAGGACGGCGTGCTGCACCTCTACAGCCAGGGCCAGGGCATTTTCGACGACCGCCGGCAGGTCGCGGCGTTTCTTGACGTGGCGGAGGACAAGGTGTTCGCCGAACTGGTGCCCAACGGCGGCGCCTTCGGCGGCAAGGAGGACATGACCATCCAGGCCCACACCGCCCTGCTGGCGACGGTGACGGGCCAGCCGGTCCGCATCACGCTCACGCGCGAGGAGTCCATCCGCGTGCATCCCAAGCGCCATCCCATCACCATGACCTACACGGTGGGCTGCAATGCCGAGGGGCGGCTGACGGCGGTGAAGGCGGAAATGCTGGGCGATTCCGGCGCGTATGCCTCCGTTGGCGGCAAGGTGCTGGAGCGCGCCGCCGGTCACGCCTGCGGCCCCTACCGGGTGCCTTCGGTCCATGTCCGCGCCGTGGCCGCCTACACCAACAACCCGCCGTGCGGCGCCATGCGCGGCTTCGGCGCCAATCAGGCCAGCTTCGCCATCGAGGGCTGCCTGGATCAGCTTGCCGAGAAAGTGGGGCTGGACGGCTGGGAAATCCGCTGGCGCAACGCCGTGGACGTGGGCGACGTCTTCACCACCGGCCAGATCCTGGAAAAATCCGTGGGCGTGAAGAAGACGCTCCAGGCGGTCAAGGACGCCTACTACAAGGCTCGCCAGGAAGGCCATGCCGTCGGTGTCGCCTGCGGCGTCAAGAACTCCGGCCTCGGCAACGGCGCCAAGGAGTGGGGCAAGTGCCGCCTCACCGTCGAGGACGACGGCACCGTGTCGCTCTACACCAGCTTTACCGAAATGGGGCAGGGCCTCCTCACCATCCTGACCCAGTGCGCGGTGGAGATGACCGGTCTGCCCGCATCCGTGTTCCGTCCCAAGGTCAACACCACCCATGACTTGGGCGCCGGCCAGACCACCGGCAGCCGCGCCACTCTGCTGGCCGGACGTGCGGCGGCCAAGGCGGCGGAAACCCTGAAGGCCGATCTGGACAAGGGCCTGACGCTGAAGGACCTCGCCGGACGCGTTTACGCCGGCGACATCGTCATCGACGACACCACCCCGCCGGGTGCGGATGTCGCCAGGATCAAGACCCACACCGCCTTCGGCTTCGCCACGCAAGTGGTGATCCTGGACGAGTCCGGGCGCCTGTCCAAGGTGATCGCCGCCCACGATGTCGGCCGCGCCATCAACCCGCAGCAGTGCGAGGCGCAGATCGAGGGCGCGGTCCACATGGGCCTGGGCTACGCGCTCACCGAGGAGCTTCCCTGCCGCGACGGCATGCCGGTCACCTTCAAGCTGCGCGAGATCGGCGTGCTGCGCGCCCGGCACATGCCGGGGGTGGAAGTCATTCTGGTGGAAGACCCCGAACCCGAAGGCCCCTTCGGTGCCAAGGGGGTGGGCGAAATCGGCCTGGTGCCGACGGCCGGCGCCGTCCAGGCCGCCCTTCATGCCTTCGACGGCCGGTGGCGCCACACCCTGCCGATGAAGGACTCCCCCGCCGCGAGGGCCATCAACGTCGGCCGCATCCCGGCCACCGATCAGGAGAACTGGCATTGACCGCTCTCGTCATTGGTCCCGACCGTCACGGTTTCTCAGTCGTCATCGTCAACGGCCGGGTGTCCTTGCGTGTCCCGCCCGATGCCGAATTCCTGCCCTGCCCGGACGGCGAGATCGCGCCGGGCGCCGTCAACGCCCACACCCACCTCTACAGCGGCTTGGCGCCCTACGGTATCCCGCCGGCCAGCCCGCGGCCGGAAAACTTCATCCAGATCCTGGAGCGGCTGTGGTGGAGGCTCGACCGCGCCTTGGACGGCCCGTCGCTTGCCGCTGCGGCGACGGACTACATCGCCCACGCCCTTTTGTCCGGCACCACCACCCTGGTGGATCACCATGAATCACCCAACCTGATCCCGGGCTCCCTGGGCATCCTGGCCGACGCCTGCGAGCGGCTGGGCATGCGCGGCCTGCTGTGCTACGGCGCCACCGAACGCAACTTCGGCCGCGACGAGGCCCAACAGGGCCTGGACGAATGCCGCCGGGTAGCGCCCACGGCGCTGGTCCGCCCACTGGTCGGACTGCACGCCGGCTTCACCGTGTCCGACGACACCATCCGCGAGGCCGGCTCTCTTGCCCGCGAACTCGGCACCGTGCTCCACGTCCACCTCGCCGAGGACGTGGCCGATGTCGAGGACGCCCGCCGGCGCGGCCACGCCGGCCCGTTGCAGCGACTGGAAGCCCTGGACGCCCTGCCGCCGGGCTCGATCCTGGCGCACGGCGTCCACCTCTTAGCCTCTGAAGTGCAACGGGCCGACCGCCTGGGCTGCTGGCTGGTCCACAACCCGCGCTCCAACGAAGGCAACGGCGTCGGCTACGCCGCCAACCTCGGCGCCTCGTCGCGCGTGGCGCTGGGCACCGACGGCTGGCCCGCCGACATGGCCGCCGAGCGGGCGGCGCTGGAGCGTCTGGCCACGCAAAACGGCGACACGATGGCTGCCGGGCGGCTGGAAGCCGGCTACCGCCTGATCGCCGAACGCTTCGCCGCTCCCCCGCAACCGCTGGCGCCGAGGGCGCTGGGAGACGTGGTGGTGCGCGAAAACGGTCTGGTCCGGCATGTGGTGGTCAACGGCCGCGTCGTGGTGCGCGACGGCCATCTGACCGGCGGCGACCTCACGGTCATCAACGCCCACGCCCATCGGCAGGCCGGTCGCCTGTGGATGCGGATGGAACAACTCTAAAATTCATTTCAGGAGCGGCAAATCATGGCGCGGTTGGGCTTGGAGACGGCGGTGGTGGATCAGGCGGTGTACGGGCGCACCGCCAAGCGCATGGGCGAGGCGGGCGTGGTGCTTCCCACCTTCGCGCAACTGAAGGACCCCGCGACCATCCCGGAGACGATCCGCGCCAAGCTGGCCGACATCGACCCCGATGCCGCCCACCCGCTGAACCTGTTCCGCGTCCACTGGTTCAACGACGCCGACCGCAAGAGCCTGGCATCCGTGCCCGACCATGTGGAAATCCCGTCGGAGCTGTCGGGGGTGAAAGCCCGCATCGTCCTGGCTCTGGGCAACCGCTTCCCGATGATCCGGGCGCACAAGGTGCTGGCGGCCTACGGCTGCCTTGCGCCGCGCGTCGTTACCGGCCAGTTCGACCCGACCAACCAGCGCGCCGTGTGGCCGTCCACCGGCAACTACTGCCGCGGCGGCGTCGCCATCTCCCGCATCATGGGCTGCCACGGCGTGGCGGTGCTGCCGGAGAACATGAGCCGCGAACGCTTCGACTGGCTGGATCGCTGGTGCCTGGACCAGGGCGACATCATCCGCACGCCGGGCTCGGAATCCAACGTCAAGGAAATCTACGACGCCTGCGCCGAGCTGGACCGCGACCCCGCCAACATCATCTTCAACCAGTTCTGCGAGTTCGGGAACTATCTCATCCACCGCACCGTCACCGGCGCGGCTTTGGAGCGGCTCTACCAGCATCTCGCCAAGGGCAATCCGAATGCCACCCTGGCGGCTTACGTCTCGGCTTCGGGTTCGGGCGGCACGCTGGCGGCGGGCGATCACCTGAAGCGCGCTTTGGGTGCCCGCATCGTCGCCGTGGAGGCGGTGGAGTGCCCGACCCTGTTGGAGAACGGCTTCGGCGAGCACAACATCCAGGGCATCGGCGACAAGCACGTCCCCTACATCCACAACGTGATGAACACCGATCTGGTGGCCGGCGTCAGCGACGTGGCGTCCGACACCTTGAACCTGCTGTTCAACACCGACGAGGGCAAGGCGTATCTGGCCGACCGCCGCAACGTCGATCCGGCCTTGATCGAACGGCTGTCCAACCTTGGCCTGTCGTCCATCTGCAACATGCTGGCGGCGATCAAGACCGCCCGGCTCTACGACCTCGGCGCGGAAGACATCATCATCACCGTCGCCACCGATGGCGCGGAAATGTACGGCACCGAGCGGACCAAGGCGCTGCACCGCCATTTCGGTAACCGCTTCGACGCGGTGGCGGCGGGCGAAACCTGGGGCCGCGCCATCGCGGGCAGCACCACCGATCACCTGCTGGAAATGACCCACGTCGATCGCCGCCGCGTCTTCAACCTGGGCTATTTCACCTGGGTGGAGCAGCAAGGCGTGAGCGTGGAGGAGTTCGAGCGCCGCCGCGCCCAATCCTTCTGGGATGGTCTGCTTAACCTCGTCCCGGCGTGGGACGCGATGATCGCCGAGTTCAACGCCAAGAGCGGAGCCAAGGCGTGAGCCGCCTGCCGCTGGTCGATTGCGCGGCGTGCGGGGCGGAGGTCGATCCCGCCCGCGCCCTGCCGTTCCGCTGCCCCAACGCCGACGCCCGGCCGGAGGTGGACCACATCCTCACGCCGCGCGCCGTGGCCGACAGCTTTCCCACCGGCAACGAGGCCAACCCGTTCCTGCGTTACCGCGAGTGGACCCTGGCCTACCGGCTGGCCCGCCGCGCGGGGTTGAGCGAGGCCGGCTACGCCGATCTGGTGGAGCGGCTGGACGAGGCGCTGGTCCGCGTCGATGGGCGCGGTTTCCGCGTCACGCCGTTTGCCGCCCGGCCCGACCTCGCCCCCGCCTTGGGGCTTCCTAAGCTGGCCTTGTGGGTCAAGGACGAAACCGGCAACGTCGCCGGTTCGCACAAGGGGCGCCATCTGATGGCGGTGATGCTGTACCTCCAGGTGCTGGCCGCCGGCCGCCTGCCGGCCGGAGAGGGTTTGCGCTCGCGTCGGCTCGCCATCGCGTCCTGCGGCAATGCCGCGCTGGCCGCCGCCGTGGTGGCGCGGGCCGCCGACTGGCCCCTGGACGTCTTCATTCCCCCCGACGCCAGCCCGGTCGTCGTCGCCCGTCTCAAGGACCTCGGCGCCACCGTCCACATCTGCGAACGCGAAGCCGGGGTGGCCGGGGACCCCTGTTTCCTCGCCTACCAGCGGGCGGTGGCCGGCGGCGCGTTGAGCTTCGGCATCCAAGGAACGGACAACGGCCTGTCCGTCGAGGGCAGCCGCACGCTGGCCTACGAGATGGCCGAGACACTGGCCCGTTCCGGCCAGGAGTTGGACGCCCTGTTCGTCCAGGTCGGCGGCGGGGCGCTGGCCAGCGGCCTGTGGTACGGCCTTGTCGAGATGGAGGCCATGGGCGTGCTGACGGCGCGGCCGCGCCTGTTCGCGGTGCAGACCCAGGGCTGTCATCCCCTGGAACGGGCGCACGGCCGCCTTGCCCAGTGGACGCGGGCCAACAACGCCACCGTGGACACGGCTTTGACCCACGCCGCTTTCCATCGCGCCGAGTTCATGGCGCCGTGGGACACCGCTCCGCACTCCATCGCCCACGGCATCCTGGATGACGAAACCTACGACTGGCTGTCGGTGACCGAGGGCATGTTGCGCACCGGCGGCGGCCCGGTCATCGCCTCGGAAACGGAACTGGAGACGGCCAACCGCGTGGGCCGCACCGTCACCGGCCTCAAAGCCTCCCACACCGGCACCGCCGGTTTGGCCGGCGTGCTGGCGGCGCGGCCGACCGGCAATGTCGCCGTGCTGTTCTCGGGGGTGGAGCGGTAGCAAGGCTGCGACGGAGTTGGCGTGCCTCGACAAGCTCGGCAGGGGGTTTTTCTTAAAGCTTTGAAACTTTCCTTATGCCGAGCTTGTCGAGGCGCGAACGCCGTTCCGACATTGAAAATATTCCCATTCCGTGCCACTCTCCCCCAGTAAAGCGGACGAACTCCGCCCGCCTGCTCCGGCAACGCAACACGCAACCCACCGGCGTTGCATCGTTGCGTTTCACCGCTAAGCCACTGAAAAACAACAAACCACCTTCCGCTGCCCGTTGCGCAGCGTTGCGTCGGGTTGCGCCCCCGTTTCACATTACGCAACCCTGCGACAGTCTGCTGACACCACGCTGTCAGGAGGGACGGTGTATAAGAACCCTCGTGCCGGCACGCCACCCCAAAGACGCCCAACACGAAGGCTGAAACCCATGTCCCAACACTCCGACGGTATTGTCTGGTTCGAAATTCCCGCCAGCGATTTCGAGCGTGCCACGCGCTTCTACGAAACGGTGTTCCAGGTCACCTTGAGGCGGGAACAGTACGGCGACGATAACGCCCGCATGGGCGTCTTCCCCTATCAACTGCCGGGGGTGAACGGTGCGGTGGTCGAGGGGGCGATGTACCAGCCCGGCGCCACCGGCTCCGTGGTCTATTTCAACGCCGGCGCCGATCTGGCCGTGCCGCTGGCCCGCGTCGAAGGGGCCGGCGGCAAGGTGCTGGTGCCCAAGACGCTGATCTCGCCGGAAATCGGCTATTTCGCCCACATCATCGACACGGAAGGCAACCGGGTAGCGATGCATTCGATGAACTGACCGCCCGATGCGCCGCGCCGACCGCCTGTTCCAGATCATCCAGGTGCTGCGCTCCGGCCGTCTGGTGACGGCGGCCGAGCTGGCGGAGCGTCTGGAGGTTTCGGAACGCACCGTCTACCGCGACATGCGCGACCTCATCGGGTCGGGCGTGCCGGTGGACGGGGCGGCCGGCGCCGGCTATCTCCTGCGGCCCGGCTTCGACCTGCCGCCTCTCATGTTCACCGCCAACGAACTGGAGGCGCTGGTCCTGGGCGCCCGGCTGGTGCGGGCCTGGGCCGGTGGCGCCTTGGCGGAGGCGGCAACGGCGGCGCTGGACAAGATCGAGACCGCGGTGCCGGAAGGCCGCCGGCACGCCCTGTCCGCCGGCCGGCTCTACGCTCCGGGTTTCGGCTTTCCGGTGGAATTGCACCACCGCCTGGACCTCGTGCGCGAGGCCACCAACGCCCGGCGGGTGATCGCCTTCGACTACGTGCGCGAGGACGGCGGCGCCTCCACCCGTACCGTTCACCCGCTCGGCCTTTTCTTCTGGGGTAAGACATGGACCCTGGTGGCGTGGTGCGAACTGCGCGACGAGTTCCGCCATTTCCGCCTCGACCGCATGGCCGAGGTGCAGGTGCTGGACCGCACTTTCGCTGAGACAGATGGCCGCACTCTCAGTGACTACCTCGGGCAGTATGGTGCCGGGCTTTAGCCCGTCCAAAGGGGGATTCCGGGGTGGTGCGCGTTCTGTTGGCTGTGTTCGCCGTGGTAACCGGTCTGCTGGCCGGTACTCTTCCGGCGCGTGCCGGTCTGACCGATCGGCTGAACGGCTCGCTCGTCGCCATCGATCGGACCATCCGCTTCCCCGATGCCGACGTACGGACGCTGCTCAACGCCATCATCCCCGGCGTTTCGCAGCAGCCGACGCTGGACATGTTGCGCATCCGCTATCGCACCCGCGATACCGGGGGGCAACTGATCACCGTGTCGGGCACCATCGTCCTGCCCCGCCATCTTTCGGGCGCCCGGCCGATGATCAGCATCCAGCACGGCACCACCTACATCAAGCAGCCCTCCGCCACCTACCGGATGGTGAGCGACAGTGGCATCGGCGGTGTCGGTTATCTCGATCCCCTGGGCTTCGTCCTCGCAGGGCTGGGGTACGTCGTGCTGGTGCCGGACTACATCGGCTATGGCATCACCAGCAACCTCATGCACCCCTACCTGATCGCCGACAGCCTGGGCGGCACGGTGGCCGACATGATCCGCGCCTCGCGCGCCGTGCTGGCCCGCCAGAACGTGCGCACCGACGGCAAGGTGTTCCTGGCCGGCTATTCCGAAGGCGGATACGCCACCATGGCGGCGCAAAAGGTGATCGAGGCCCGCTATCCCGACATCCGCCTGACCGCCGTGGCGCCGATGGCCGGTCCCTACGATCTGGCGACGACGGCGCGGCGGCTCATCCGCTCCGGGGTGGCGTACAGTCGTCCGGAATACCTGCCGTTCGTCATCAAGGCTTATCTGGAAACCTACAACCTGGGCGGTTTGGACACGGTGTTCCGGTCGGCCTATGTCGGGCCGATCCGTCGCTTCTTCGCCAAGAACAGCTCCGACGAGGAGGGCAGCTCCCTGTTTCCGCAACAGATCGACCGCCTGTTCCGTGCCGACGCCCTGGCCGCCTATCAGGGCAACGGCCAGACCGAACTGAAGCGGCGGATTCAGGAAAACACCTTGCTCGGTTGGACGCCGCGTGCGCCGATGGCGCTGTTCCACTGCGAAGGTGACGACCAGGTGCCGGTCGCCAACGCCACCGCCGCCCAACAGGCGTTCCGGCGGCGTGGCGTGGCCGTGGAATTGCACACTTATCCCGGCGGCAGTCACATCGACTGCGTCCAGGCCGAACTGGGCGCAGTTGAGTTCTTCATCCGTCACGGTGGGCTGACACTGCCGTAGTGTCGGTCTGTCAATCCTGGTCCTGAGAAACCTCCTCGGCCAGTTCGGCGGCCAGATCGGCGAACATGCCGGCGTCCACGTCCAAACCGTTCTGCTCGCAAATGCGCATGAAGACGCGATAAGCGTGGAGGATGGCGACATCCAGCGCCGCCTCGTCGCCTTCCTCGCTATAGCGATCCTTGATGCCGCGCTCCTGGATGGTGCCGATCACATCGTGTTCGGCGGCCTGCAGCACGGCTTCCATGGCCTGCTTGTGGAGAGTCGACATCGTTCAATTCCTTCCGTCGGTAACAAATAGACTTCGGTCCCGAAGGGCCGCCAACCAATTTGGCAACCCGCGGGCCGGAAGTCAGCCCGAGACTTGGGCCATGCTGATGAAATTCACGGTTTGCGGCGCCAGCACACCCCGGCGCAGCCGCTCCAGGATCAGGAACCACGTCAGGTCCACCGCCTCCTCGGCCATGCCTTCGGCGCTGCCGGCCGGATCAACGGGATTGAAGCGGATATCGAAGCCCGGGCCGGCGTAACGGGCCATGCCTCCGTCCAGTTCCACCCGATACTCCCGCCCATCGAAGCGGCCCAGCACCGTGGTCCCATCCACCAGCACGCCGTCGCGCCCGACGTGACGACGCCACAGGTCGGCGTCCAGGAAGAAGGTTGGCTTGACCTTGTACGGGCCGCCTTCCTCCGGACAGAAGATGTCGCAGTTGCCGCACTCGTTGCAGGCATCGGCCAGATTGGCGATCTGGTGCGGCTTGGCGATGGTGACGCGGCCCGTCTCATGGGCAACCCAGCCGCCGTCGTGGCGGCGCAGGGTAACCACCGGCACTGTCTCCTTGCCCAGGTCGATGGTGAAGTTGGCGTCGTTGGGGCAGACCGGCACGCACTTGTCGCAGGTCAGGCAGTCGAACAGGGCGAGGTGCGAGCCGACGCGGCGCGGCGGCGTGGCGTTCTCGGCCCGGCGGTAATAAGGGTCTTGGGCAGCCTTCTCGGCGTAGGTTTCGGTGTTCGCCAGGATGGCGCCGGTTTCATGTCCGAAGGCGCGTTGGATGAAGGTGCCGATGGTGGCGGCGCCCACGGCGTCCATCCGCCGACCCAGGTCCTTGAAATACTGCTGGGCGCGACCGTAGCCGCCGGGCTTCAACAGGTCGGAGCAGACGGTGACCGGCACCAGCCCCAGCGCCACCGCGTCGGCGAAGTTGTGGGCGTCGATGCCGGCGGAGAACGAGATGGGGAAACGGTCGCCGAAGGTCTGGCGGAAGCGGCGCACCAGCGCCATCGCCAGGACGTGCAGCGGCGCGCCGGACAGGTACATCTCCTTTTCCGAGGCAGGGAAGAAATCCTTGTGGTTGCGCACCAGCAGCGTGTTGGAGAACTTCACGCCGAAGCTCAAACCCAGGTTCTCGGCGGTGCGGCCCAGCCGATCGGCGAAGGCCACCGCCTGTTCCCACTTGGCGTCCTTGGCGAACGCCGCGTCGGGGACCTCAAGCTCGGTGTAGCCCATCTCGTCGTGCAGCAGGCGGTTCAGCTCGTCCTTGCCCAGCAGGGTCGGGTTCAGCTTGACCACCACGTTCAGGCCGTTGACCCGCATCAGGGTGTCGGCGATGCCCTCGATCTCCTGCGGCGGGCAGCCGTGGAAGGTGGACAGGGTCAGGGTGTCGGAAATGCGGCTGGGGTAGGGCAGACCACGGAAGGCGGCGAAGGCGTCGGGAATCTCGCCGCGCAGTTTCTCGATGACCGTCGAGGCGTCCTTCAGCCCGTCGATGAAGCGCTGCACCTTGTCGGAGCGGATGCCGTCGAGGTCGTAGCCGACGCTCATGTCATAAACGGTGTCGCCGAAGCCGGGCGCCAGGGCCAGCCTGCCGGATGCCTTGAGCATCTCGATCAGCATCGCCGCCTTGACGTATTCCTCCAAGGACTGGTCGAGCGTCAGTTCCTGCGACCATTCGACGTTGAAGCCGACGGTCGCCATGTCGATGCACGGGCGGGGGATTTCCAGGTCGTCGCGGACCTGGACGGTCTTCAGCTCGATCACCCGGCCGCCGGCCAGCCACGCCAGCACGATGTTCTGCGCCAACTGGGTATGCGGTCCGGCGGCGGGGCCGAACGGGGTGGAGGCGCGTTTGCCGTGCAGGGTCACCGACAGGTCGTGCTTGGCGTCGCCCAGCACGAAACGGCGGGCCGGCAGATCGAAGATGGCGTTCTTCGCCTCCAATTCCCGGAACATCCGGGTGACCAGGACGGCGAAGGGGATCGGCGTCAGACCGCTCATGATGATCCTTCACATGGCAGCGCTGCTGCCGCGATGGGCCCAGCCGGTGCAGCGGCGCTCGACGGCGGCCGCCAGCTCGTACATTACGACACCCATGACGGCCACCACCAGCAGTCCGGCGAAGACCAGCGGCACGTTGAACTTGGAGGACGCCGACATCATCAGGTAGCCGATGCCCTCGTTGGCCGCCACCGTCTCGGAGATGACCGAGCCGACGAAGGCCAGGGTGATCGCCACCTTCAGCGAGGCGAAAAAGAACGGGAGCGATCGCGGGATGCCGACCTTGAGCAGAATATCGATCCTGCGCGCGCCGAGCGAACGCAGCACGTCCTCGATCTCCGGCTCGACGGTGGCAAGGCCGGTGGCGACGTTGACCACAATGGGGAAGAAGGAGATGAAAAAGGCCAGCAGGATCGCCGGCGCGGTGCCGATGCCGAACCAGATTACCAGGATCGGTACCAGCGCCACCTTGGGGATGGAGTTGAAGCCGATCAGCAGCGGATAGGTGGCGCGGTAAACGGTGCGGGACGAGCCGACCAGCATGCCCAGCGCCAGGCCGAACACCACGGCCACGGCGAAGCCGGCGACAGTGGTCATCAGCGTCTGCGCCGCGTGCATGACGATGGCGTCGCGGTACTTCCAGCCGGCGGCGAACGACGAGGACGGGGAGGGCAGGATGAACTCGGGGACCTGGAAACCGCGCGCGATCACCTCCCACAAAACGAACAGAGCCAGCGTCAGCAGCCACGGCGCCAGCGTGGCGGCGAGTTTGTCGCGTTTCATGGCGTCAGCTTTCCCGTACGTGAACAATGTGATCCCGAAGTTCATGCACCAGATGCATGAACGGCTCGTGGTAGCAGACCTCCAGCCCCCGGTCGGGGGCCAAGTCAATGGGGCGGCGCAGCACCACCCGACCCGGCCGCTTGGAGAGCACATACACCGTGTCGGCCAGGAACACCGCCTCGCGCAGGTCGTGGGTGACCAGGATCACCGTGATGTTCTTCTTGCGGCGCAGCTCCGACAGCACGCACCACAGCTCCTCGCGGGTAAACGCGTCCAGCGCGCCGAACGGTTCGTCCAGAATCAGCAGTTCGGGCTCGTGGATCAGCGCCCGGCACAGGTTGGCGCGCTGTTGCATGCCGCCCGACAACTGCCAGGGGTACTTGTCCTCGAAGCCCTTGAGGCCGACCAGCGCCAGCAGGTCGCGGGCCTTTTCCTCGTACGCCTTGCGCTCGCGGCGCAGGCGGCGGCGGTGGGGCTCGACCACCTCCAGCGGCAGCATGACGTTGCGCAAGGTGGTGCGCCAGGGCAGCAGGGTGGCGTTCTGGAACGCCATGCCCACCATCTTCTGCGGCCCGGCCACCTCGCGCCCGTGGGCCAGCACCGCCCCCTCGGTGGGCGGCACCAGCCCCGACAGGAGCTTGAGGAGGGTCGACTTGCCGCATCCCGACGGGCCGACCACGGCGGCGAACTCGCCCTTGGCGACGTGCATCGTCAGGTTCTGGACGGCGAGCGTACCGTCCAGATCGTAGACCAGACTGACCCGGTCGAGACTCACGAAGCCATGGGACACGACACCAACCCTCCCCCACCCGATGCGACGTTACGGAGCGACCTTGCGGTCGGCGGCCGGCGGCAGGAAGCTGGCGTCGAACACCTCCGCCACCGCCGGAGTTGCAGGCAGGCCGAACGCCGCCACCACCTCGGCGATGGCCGCCTTCATGCGGTCCTCGCGGATGGCGCCCAGGCCGTCGGCCTTGACGTCGGCGGTGACCACGTTGGCCTTCAGCGCCATCTTCAGGCGCTTCAGCTCGACCTCCTCGTCGATCAGCGGGTCGCGCTTCTTGATGTACTGGATCGAGGCCGGCGGGTCGGCGATGGTATCCTGGATGCCCTTGGTGACGGCCTTCAGAAAGCCCTTCACCGCTTCCGGATGCCCGGCGACCAACTTGGGGCTGGCGATGATGGCGTTGCCGTAGACCGCCACGCCTTCCTCGGAATAGGACAGGACGTTCAGGTCCTCCGCCTTCACGCCCGCGCCGTTCAGGTTCAGCATGCTGGTGAAGTAGAAGCCGGAGATGGCGTCCACGTCTCCTCGGATCAGCATCGGCTCGCGCAGCGGCGGGTCCATGGAAACCCAGGCGACGTCGTCCGCGCCCAAGCCGGTCTTGGCGGCGAACGCCGGCCACGCCTTGCGGGCGGCGTCGAAGCCGGGGGCGCCAATTTTCTTGCCCTTGAGGTCGGCCGGCGTCTTGATGCCCGACTTCTTCAGGGCGAAGATGGCGTAGGGCGGCTGGTTGTAGAACATGTAGACCGCCTTCATCGCTTGGGCCGGGTTCTTGGCGTTGAAGTCGATCAGGGCGTTGATATCGGCGACGCCGATGTCGTAGGCGCCCGAGGCGACGCGGTTCATGGCGCCGGCCGAGCCGTTGCCGGAATCGATGGTGACGTCCAGCCCTTCCGCCTTGAAGTAGCCTTTCTGGTCCGCCAGCAGGAAGGCCGCCAGCGGCCCCTCGAACTTCCAGTCCAGCGTGAACTTCAGCGGCAGAGCGTCGGCCGCCTGGGCCGCACCCGCCGACAGCGCCACCGCCACCGCCGCGCCGGCCAGTCGGCCGACCAGATTGCGAATACCCTTCATCGCCCTGTTCCCCCTGTTGGTCATCACCCGTACCGGCGCGGGGCCGGAAATGCTTCATGAGATAAGCAACTGTTATGCCATCGGCTTGAGGCCGGCTAACGGCTTGACCAAACGAAACAATTGTTCCAAGGTCTTCTTTAGATGAAACGATGTTGCGCAAAATTCCATCATGCCGCCGTGTGCGTGGGTAAAAAATAGGCAGACCGCTCGCTGAAGAGGCGCCGCGACGCCGCAGGAGGTAATGCGTATGGGCCAGGGCATCCAGTTCCTGCTGAACGGGGAGGAGGTGCGGGTGGCGGCGCCGCCGACCTTGATCCTGCTCGACTGGCTCAGGGCACGGGGGTTGACCGGCGCCAAGGAGGGCTGCCGCGAGGGCGACTGCGGCGCTTGCACCGTCGCGCTGGGCGAGGTGGTGGACGGCCGGTTGCGGGTGAAGGCGGTCAATGCCTGCCTCGTCTTTCTGCCCATGGTGGACGGCCGGTTGGTGGTGACGGCGGAAGGACTGGCCGAGGACGGCGGGTTGCATCCCGTGCAGGAGGCGCTGGTCGAACGACATGGCAGCCAGTGCGGCTTCTGCACGCCGGGCATGGTGATGAGCCTGTTCGCCCTTTACCATGCCGGCGATGCGCCCGAGGCGGCGCACGAGGCGCTGGCCGGGAACCTGTGCCGCTGCACCGGCTATCGCCCCCTTGTCGAGGCGGCGACGGTGGCGGCGCGGGGACCGGCCGACGACCGGCTGGCCCGCCACGCGGCGGAGATGGTGCGGCGGCTGGAGCGTTTGCGCCGCGACGAGGCCCTGACGCTGGACGGCTTCGCGGCGCCGTGTACCCTGGCCGACCTGCTGGACCTTCGCGCCCGACAGCCCGAAGCGCGGCTGCTGGCCGGCGGCACCGATCTTGGGCTTTTGGTGACCAAGCAGTACCGGCACCTGCCGGCGATCATCGCGGTTGACCGGGTGCAGGAGTTGCGCCGTATCGAGGAGGCACCCGAGGCGGTGGTGCTGGGCGCC
>DASPMK010000139.1:0-5634 GCA_035627075.1 Azospirillaceae bacterium | reverse complement strand
GACGTTCTGCGGCACCGCGCGCACCATGTCGGTGTCGATGTAGCCCGGCGCGATGGCGTTCACGGTGATCCCCTTGGCCGCCCCCTCCTGGGCCAGCGCCTTGGTGAAGCCATGGATGCCCGACTTGGCGGCGGCGTAGTTGACCTGCCCGTACTGACCGGCCTGGCCGTTGACCGAACCGATGTTGACGATGCGGCCCCAGCCGCGCTCGCGCATGCCGTCGATCACCGCCCGGCAGGTGTTGAAGCAGGAGGTGAGGTTCGTGTGGATCACCTCCTCCCAGGCCTGATAGCTCATGCGGTGCATCACGCCGTCGCGGGTGATGCCGGCGTTGTTGACGACGATATCGACCGGCCCCAGGTCGGCCTGGATCTTGGCGATGCCCTGCTGGACCGCCTCGAAGTTGGAGACATCGAACTTGTACGCGGCGATACCGGTGCGCTGGGTGAACTCGCGGGCCTTCTCGTCGTTGCCGGCGTAGTTCGCCGCCACCTTGTAGCCGGCGTTCTTCAGCCCTACCGAAATCGCCTCACCGATGCCGCGCGTCCCGCCGGTAACCAGTGCAACCCGTGCCATTTTTGTATTCCTCCCAAAGTTCAAAAGTGCGCCGAAGGCCGCTCGTTAACGGCCTTCGGGGATCGGAAAGCCAATCAGGCGCGCTCAACGCACAGCGCGATGCCCATACCGCCGCCGATGCACAGCGTCGTCAGGCCCTTCTTCGCTCCGCTCTTCTGCATCTCATGCAGCAGCGTGACCAGCACGCGGGCTCCCGACGCGCCGATGGGATGGCCCAGGGCAATGGCGCCGCCGTTGACGTTCACCTTGGCCGGGTCCCAGCCCAGGTCCTTGTTGACGGCGCACGCCTGGGCGGCGAACGCCTCGTTGGCCTCGATCAGGTCGAGGTCGTCGACCTTCCAACCGGCCTTTTCCAGCGCCTTGCGCGAGGCCGGGATCGGCCCCGAGCCCATCACCTCGGGTCCCACGCCGGCGGTCGCCCAGGAAGCGATGCGGGCGAGCGGGGTGATGCCGCGCCGGGCGGCGTTGTCGGCGGTCATCAGCACGAGGGCGGCGGCGCCGTCGTTGATGCCCGAGGCGTTGCCGGCGGTCACCGTGCCGTTCTTGTCGAACGCCGGCCGCAGCTTCTGCAAGGTTTCCAGCGTGGTGCCGAACTTCGGATGCTCGTCGGTGTCGATGACGGTGTCGCCCTTGCGGCCCTTGACCGTCACCGGAACGATCTCGTCCTTGAAACGGCCGCCCTTGATGGCGGCTTCCGCCTTCTGCTGCGACGCCAGCGCCAAGGCGTCCTGCTCGTCGCGGGTGATCTGCCACTCGCGCGCCACGTTCTCGGCGGTCACCCCCATGTGATAGCCCTGAAAGGCGTCCAGCAAACCGTCGCGCAGCAGGGTGTCCTGAAGTTCGGCGGTGCCCATCTTGGTGCCGTTGCGCAGGTGCATGACGTGCGGCGACTGGCTCATGCTCTCAAGGCCGCCGGCGACGACGATGTCGGCGTCGCCCAGCTTGATCGCCTGATAACCCAGGGCCACCGTGCGCAGACCGGAGCCGCAGAGCTGGTTGATGCCGTAGGCGGTCTTTTCCTGCGGGATGCCGGCGGCGATGGCAGCTTGGCGCGCCGGGTTCTGACCGCAACCGGCCGACAGAATCTGGCCCATCACCACCTCGGAAACCTCGGCGGCGTCGATCTTGCCGCGGGACAGGGCCGCGCGGATGGCGACCTCGCCCAGGGCATGGGCCGGCAGAGAACTCAGGGCACCGTTGAAGGTTCCGATAGGCGTGCGCGCCACCGAAGCAATGACGACTTCCGTCATTTGATTTTTCCTTATTTGGTAAGCCGATCCGATTGCGCGCGCCTCATGGAGGCTATCGATATGAAGTCGTCTTCTCAATACTACCTAGCGCCTGCGTCAGTCTTACGCAGCATACGACCTCGTCATATACCGCTACCGCCCTGTCCGGCCTCCGGCCGGTTCCCGCCAACAAAAAAGCCCCTCCCGCACGGTGGCGGGAGGGGCTTGGCGACAGACTAAGGGTTATTCCGGCTTCCAGCGCAGCTCTGGCTTGCGGGCGGCGGTGGTTTCGTCCAGGCGACGGCGCGGGGTATGACGCGGGGCCGCCTGGAAAAAGCCGGCGTCGCCCTGCTTGGCCTTCTCCGCCAAGGCGCCCAGCGTGGCGATGAAACGGTCGAGATCGCGCTTCGATTCGGTTTCGGTCGGCTCGATCAGCATGGCGCCGTGGACGACCAGCGGGAAGTACACCGTCATCGGGTGATATCCTTCGTCGATCAGCGCCTTGGCGATATCGAGCGTCGAGACGCCGGTTCCCTTCAAGAAGCGGTCGTCGAACAGACACTCGTGCATGCACGGCCCCTCGAACGACGGGCTCATCACGTCCTTCAGCTTGGCCATGACGTAATTGGCGTTGAGCACGGCGTCGCCCGACGCCTGCCACAGCCCGTCCGCCCCGTGGCTGAGGATGTAGGCCAGCGCCCGCACGAACATGCCCATCTGGCCGTGGAAGGCTTTCATCCGGCCGAACGGCCTGGCGCCGCCCTGGGCCGCCCCCCCGTCCTCGACCAGACGAAAACCCTGGCCGTCCCGCACCACGAACGGCACCGGCGCGAACGGTGCCAGCGCCGCCGACAGCACCACCGGCCCCGAGCCCGGCCCACCGCCGCCATGCGGGGTGGAGAAGGTCTTGTGCAGGTTGATGTGCATGGCATCGACGCCCAGGTCGGCGGGCCGCACCCGGCCGACGATGGCGTTGAAGTTGGCGCCGTCGCAGTAGAAATAGGCCCCCGCCGCGTGAACGGCTTCCGATATCGCGACGATGTCGCGCTCGAACAGGCCGCAGGTGTTGGGGTTGGTCAGCATGATGCCGGCAACCTCGACTCCATTGGCCGGTGCCAGCTTGTCCATCAGCGCGCGGGCATCGACCCGGCCATCCTCCATGGCCGGTACGGGATCGACTACGAAGCCCAGTGCCGCGGCGGTGGCCGGGTTGGTGCCGTGGGCACTGTCGGGCACCAGCACGCGCTTGCGTCGGTCTTCGCCGCGCGCTTCCAGCGCCGCCTTGATCGCCATCATGCCGCACATCTCGCCATGCGCCCCGGCGCCGGGCGACAGGGCCAGGGCCGGCATCCCGGTCAGCGTGATCAGCCAGTGCGACAGGGTATCCAGCACCGCCAGCGCGCCTTGCACCGTGCTTTCCGGCTGGAGCGGATGCACGTCGGCGAAGCCCGGCAGGCGCGCCATCTTCTCGTTCAGGCGCGGGTTGTGCTTCATCGTGCAGGAGCCGAGCGGATACAGCCCGGTATCGATGGAATAGTTCTTCTGGGACAGCCGGGTGTAGTGGCGCACCACCGACGGCTCCGACAGGCCGGGCAGGCCGACGCGCCCGCGTGGGCGTACCGCCCCCAATCGCAGTTCCGTGGTCGGGGCGCCGGGCAGATCGACACCGCACTGGCCGGGGCTGTCCTGTTCGAAGATCAGCGCCTCCTCCATCTGGAGCCCCCGGTTGCCGGAAAAAGTGCCGGTCACCGGAGAGGCGTCGGGGGTGCCGACGTCGGTCGGACGGCCCTGGTTGTTCATGGTCATCACAGCACCTCCCCCAGCGCCTTCGCCAGGGCATCCATGTCGGCCTCGGTGTTGGTTTCGGTGGCCGCCACCAGCAGCAGGTCGTCCAGCCCGGCGCCGGGGAACAGTCGCGAGGCCGGCACGCCGGCCAGCACGCCGCGCTGCGCCAGGGTATCCACCACCCCGGCCGCCGGCTTCGACAGGCGCACGGTGAATTCGTTGAAGAAGGCGCCGTTCAGCACCTCCGCCCCCTTTACCGCTCCCAGCTTACCGGCCAACTGCACCGCCTTGGCGTGATTGAGCCGCGCCAGCGCGGTGAACCCGCCCTCGCCCAGCAGGCTGAGGTGGATCGAGAACGCCAGCGCGCACAGGCCGGAGTTGGTGCAGATGTTGGAGGTGGCCTTCTCGCGCCGGATGTGCTGCTCGCGGGTGGAGAGCGTCAGCACGAAGCCGCGCCGTCCTTCGGCGTCCACCGTCTGGCCGCACAACCGGCCCGGCATCTGGCGGACGTACTTGTCGCGGGTGGCGAACAGGCCGAGGTACGGCCCGCCGAAGTTCAGCGCGTTGCCCAGCGACTGCCCCTCGGCCGCCACGATGTCGGCGCCCATCTCGCCCGGCGGCGTCAGCAGGCCCAAGGACATCGCCTCGGTCACCACCACCACCAGCAACGCCCCCTTGGCCTGACAAGCCCGGGCCAGCGCCGAATAATCCTGGACGTGGCCGAACACGCTGGGGTTCTGCACCACCACGCAGGAGGTGCTTTCATCCACTTGCGCCGCCAGATCCTCTGCCCCGGCGGGATCGGCCGGCAGACCGGCGAGATCGAAGCCGGTCATCCGCGCCAGCGTCGCGGTGGTGTCGCGGTAATGCGGATGCACCCCGCCCGACACCACGGCGCGCGAGCGGCGGGTCAGGCGGTTGGCCATCATCACCGCCTCGGCGCAGGCCGTCGCCCCGTCGTACATGGAGGCGTTGGCCACCTCCATGCCGGTCAGCATCGCCACCTGGGTCTGGAATTCGAACAGGACCTGGAGCGTTCCCTGGCTGATTTCCGGCTGGTACGGCGTGTAGGCGGTGAGGAACTCGCCGCGCTGGATCAGGTAATCCACGGTGGCCGGAACGTGATGGCGGTAGGCGCCGGCGCCGAGAAAACTCGGCACCGAACCGGCGGGCACGCTGCGCGCCGCCATCGCCGACAGGGCGCGCTCCACCTCCAGTTCGCCCTGGTGGGCGTCGAGGCCGGCGATGGGACCGGGCAGGCGCGCCGAAGCCGGCACATCACGGAACAGCTCGTCCACCGACGACACGCCGACGGCGGCCAGCATGGCCTTCCGGTCGGCATCGGTCAGGGGCAGGTAGCGCATGGTCACTCCAGTCCTTCGAGGTATTCGAAGTAGGCGGCTTCATCCATGAGGTCGTCCAACTCCGCCGGGTTCGACAGGCGCAGCTTGAAGAACCAGCCTTCCGACATGGCGCCGGTGTTGACCAGCGACGGTTCGTCGGCGACGGCGGCATTGGCTTCGACCACCTCGCCCGACACGGGGGCATAGACCTCGCTGGCCGCCTTGACGGACTCGACGACGGCGGCATCCTTGCCCTTGGCGAGCGCGCGGCCGACGTCCGGCAGCTCGACAAAGACCACGTCGCCCAACTGGCGCTGGGCATAGTCGGAAATGCCGACGGTGGCGACGTCGCCCTCGACGCGAATCCACTCGTGATCCTTGGTGTACTTGATCGTGCTCATGGGCCTGCCCCTTGTTGAATAAAAAATCAGCCGCGGAAATAGCGATGTGGAACGAAGGGCGTGGCGGACACCCGCGCCGCCAGCTCCTTGCCGCGCACCATCAGGGTCACGGCCGTATCCAGCGCGGCGTGCGCCGTATCGACATAGCCCATGGCCACCGGGCCGTTGGCCGTCGGCCCGAAGCCGCCCGACGTCACCTTGCCGATCACCCGCCCGCCCGCGTCCACCACCGGCGTATCCTCGCGCGCCGGCTGCCGTCCTTCGGGCTTCAAGCCCACCCGCTTGCGCGCCGCCCCGCCC
>DASPMK010000138.1:0-10932 GCA_035627075.1 Azospirillaceae bacterium | reverse complement strand
CCAGCCCCTCATGCCGTGAGGTATCCTGGGGAAAAATCGGCAACGATGCGGCCCAGGCGCACCGCCGTTTGGCCCCGGTGGGGGTGGCGGGACGGCATGATCAGGATGCAGTTGTCGTAGGGCGTGCGCACCTCGCGCCTGCCGTCGCGGCCGATCAAGGTGCCGGCGCGGGGGATCACCTCCTGGCCGATGAAGTCGGCGGCGAAGGTGAAGTCGTCGTCGGCCGCGGTGATCGCCTCGGTCAACTCTATGAATGTCTGTCCGGTGGCCATGGGGCGGGGCAGGTGGGCGGCGACAAGGTCGGGGTCGGCCATGCCCAGGCGGGTCAACAGCGTCAGGGTGACCCCAATGGCGACGTCGGCGGCGTCGGCCCGCCAGTGCTGGCCGCACTCCACCAGAATGGCCGCGCGGTGGCCGGCGGGATCGGAAAAAGGCGAGAAGTCGATCAGGCGCCGGCCGGAAAGGTGGCCGGTGTCCGCCACCACCAGCGCGGGGAAGCCCACGAGGTGGGCCAGGCCGCGTCCCCGGTCGGTGCGCCCGCACAAGATCAGCGGCGGAGCCGCCTGCTGCATGGAATGCAGGTCGAGGACAATGTCGGCGTCCTCGAACACCGGGCGGAGCTGGCGGGCGCGGCGCAATTCCACCGTGTCGCCGGCCCCGTCCAGCGCCTCTCCGGTCCACAGGCGGTTGAAATCCTCGTCCATGAAACGCGAGGCCAGTGGCCGGGCGGGGTCGAAGGTGTGATAGGCGGCGACGTTGGCCAGACACAGGACCAGCCGGCCGCGCGTCGGCTGGAAACCCATTCGGAACAGAAAATCGACGGCATGGGCCCCACACGGCTCGTTGCCGTGGGTCAGGCCGTTGATCACCACCGTCGGGCCGGGGCGGGCGGCCTCGAAGCGGGTCACGTAATCGATGCCGACGTTGCCGCGCCGGTAGGCGCTGATGTCGGGGGGCGTCAACTCGATCTTGGACGGGGCTTCAAGCAAGGGAACCAGGTCCTGTCTGACGGCCGGGGGAGGGGCGGTGTCGGCCATTTCCTTCCAGCAATATGGCGGATGAGGGCGGTGTGCGCCACCGTCGCTCTTGGATCTTGGCCAAAGGTCGATTGTGCCGGTTTTCGGTCGACGCCCCGGATGGGGTGGGCTATATGCAGCACGGTATAGGAGCGGCAGGCCAGTTGGACTAATCTTGGTTGGCCCGTGTCTCCAGATAGCGGACGGTAAGACCATGAGCCTCGTCATTGCCGATGTTCTCGTCCGCCACGATCCGGTAGGCCATCGGGCGCCGGTGCTGCTCGATTCTCCGCACAGTGGTCTGCACTACCCTTCGGACTTCGATTTCATCTGCCCGCTGGCCGCGCTGCGGGAAGCGGAGGACGCGCACGTCGACGAGTTGTTCGCGACGGCCCCCGACCACGGCGCCACCTTGCTGGCGGCCCTGTTTCCGCGCAGCTACATCGATCTCAACCGCGCCATCGACGATATCGATCCGGGCATGCTCGACGGGAGGTGGCCCGAACCATTGCGTCCGTCGGATAAGAGCGCGCTCGGCATGGGGTTGGTCCGCACGGTGTGCAAGCCGGGGATGCCCATCTATGACGGGCGGCTGCCGGTGGTCCAGGTGATGGAGCGCATCGACCGCTATTACCGGCCCTATCATGCGCAGGTTGCCAAGCTGTTCGACCAGATGTCCGCCGCCTTCGGCGCGGTTTGGCATATCGACTGCCATTCCATGCCGTCCATCCGCTTCATTCGGGAATCGAGCGGCGGGGGGTGGGACGACAGCACGCCCGAGGCGCCGGATTTCGTGCTGGGCGACCGCGACGGCACGTCGTGCGAACCGGGCTTCACCGCCTTCATGGCCCTGACGTTGCGGCGCCAGGGTTACACGGTGGCCATCAACCAGCCCTACAAGGGGGTGGAACTGGTGCGGCGCTACTCCAACCCGGCGTTGGGCCGGCACAGTCTTCAACTTGAAATCAACCGCCGCCTTTACATGGTGGAGGAGACGCGGGAGAAGCATGACGGCTTCGCACGGTTGCAGACGGACCTGACCGACCTCGTCCGCGAGGTCGTCGGCTATGCCGGGGAGCGCCTCGCCCGCCGCGCGGCGGAGTAGCGGTCAGGGCTCGAACTGTTCCTTGAGGATGCGTTCCTCCAGGTTCATTTCCGGATCGAACAGCAGGGTCAACGCCGTCTGGCGGTCTTCCACAACCTCGACGCGGGCGACCTCGCGCACCTCGGTATAGTCGGCCACCGCGCTCACCGGGCGCTTTTCCGCCTCCAGGATGTCGAAGGTGATCCGGGCGGTATGTGGCAGCAGCGCGCCGCGCCACCGGCGTGGGCGGAAGGCGCTGATCGGCGTCAGCGCCAGGATGCCGGCGGCCAGCGGGATGATCGGCCCGTGCGCCGACAGGTTGTAGGCGGTGCTGCCCGCCGGCGTGGCCACCAGCGCCCCGTCGCAGATCAACTCCGGCAGGCGCACCACGCCGTCCACCCGGATGCGCAGCTTGGCCGCCTGACGGGTTTCACGCAGCAGCGATACTTCGTTGATCGCCAGGGCCTCGATCCGCTCGCCGCTGTCGCGCGTCGCCACCATGCGCAAGGGGTGCAGGGTCACGCGTTGGGCGCGGGCCACGCGGTCGGGCAGGGCGTCCTCGGCATAGCTGTTGAGCAGGAAGCCGACCGAGCCCCGGTTCATGCCGTACACCGGCACCGGGCGGTCGGGGTTGTGGGTCAGCGTGCGGTGCAGGGTTTCCAAGAGGAAGCCGTCGCCGCCCAGCGCCACCACCACGCCGGCATCTTCGGGTGGGAGCTGGCCGTAGCGGTGGACCAGACGCACGAGCGCCGAGCGTGCCTCCGGCGTGTCGGCGGCGACGAAGGAGAGGGATCGGCTGGTGCCTTGGGGGTCGGTCATGATGGGGCGGACTCTAGCGCAGGTTGGCCGGTGTTTCACCCCTTCCCGAAAGGCGAGGATCGGCAACGCTCTACCCCCGAAATCGCTGGATAGCCTCTCGCCCGTGGGCTAAAGAATCGGGATGGCGACCATCCAGGAAGCGCTTACCCTTGCCGTCGAACACCACCGGGCCGGACGTCTGGCGGAGGCGGAAGGCATTTACTGCCGGATTTTGGCGGTGCGGCCGGACATGCCGCAGGTCTGGCACCTTCTGGGTGTGATGGCCCAGCAGGTCGGCCGGCATGACGTGGCGGTCACCTGTCTCGACAAGGCGCTGGCCGGACTGCCCGGCGTGGCGCTACTCCATGCGCTGAAAGGCCGAGCCCTGGCCGCGTTGGGCCACGCCGTGCCGGCCGCCGAGGCGTACCGCCGCGCCGCCGATATCGAACCCGGCAACGCCGAGCATTGGTTCAATCAGGGAGAAGCCCTGCGGGCGGCGGGCCGGCTGGCCCTGGCGGCGCAGAGCCTGCGCGAGGCCACGGCGCGCGATCCCCGCCACATCGCCGCCCATGTGGAGCTTGGCAAGCTGCTGTTGGCGGCCGGTCAGGCGGATGAGGCTGCCGGAATCTGCCGGCGG
Organism: Azospirillaceae bacterium; assembly: GCA_035627075.1. Lineage (GTDB taxonomy): Bacteria > Pseudomonadota > Alphaproteobacteria > Azospirillales > Azospirillaceae > DASPMK01. The sequence continues at coordinate 7,397 of DASPMK010000138.1, read as the reverse complement.
GGACTGGAGGCCGATGCCGCCAACGTGGTGCTGCGGACTACGCTGGCTCAGGCGTTGCGGGCGGTCGGCGACCGCAGGGAGGCGCTGGCGGCCTATATCAGGGCGGAACGGCTGGACGACACCTCCCCCGATCTTCACGCCAGCCTTGGCGAGTTGTACCTGGAGCAGGGGCGGGTGGAGGAGGCCATCGTCGCTTACGCCCGTGCCATCGAACTCAAGCCTGACCAGCCGGATTTTCATGCGGCGCTCGGTGGGGGCCTGATCCGCGCCGGCTGCGTCGGCGAGGCCGAGGCGGCGTTGACCGAGGCGCTGCGGCTCAAGCCCACCCATGCCGAGGCACTGGCCCACCTGGGGCAGGTGCGGACCCTGCGCGGCGCGGCGCCGGCCGGGGCCGAGACGCTGCGCAAGGCGGTGGCGGCGAAACCCGACGACGGCGCCATCCACTCCCGCCGACTCCACGCCCTGTTGCATCATCCGGGCCACGACGAGACGGCGATTCTCGCCGAGCATCAGGCCTGGGACGCGCGCCATGGCCGACCGTTGTTCGCGCGCGCGGAACTCCACCACAACGACCGCCATCCCGACCGGGCGCTGAAGGTCGGCTACGTTTCGCCGGACCTGGGCCAGAGCCCGGTCGGCTGGTGCCTGCGCCCGGTGCTGCCCAACCACGAGCCGGGGCGGGCGGTGGTTCACGTCTATTCCGACCGGGTGGTGGAGGACGAGCTATCCGCCGACATCAAGGCCGGCGCCGCGGTATGGCGGCGGACGGCGGGGTTGTCGGACGAGGACGTGGCGGCGATGATCCGCGATGACGGCATCGACATCCTGGTCGACCTCGCCGGCCATGGACCCGGCAACCGGCTGGGGGTGTTCGCGCGCAAGCCGGCGCCGGTGCAGGTGAGCTGGCTGGGTTATCCCGCGACCACCGGCCTGTCGGCCATGGACTACGTGCTGGCCGACGAGGCGATGGTGCCGCCGGGGGCGGAGCGTTGGTTCACCGAGGAGGTGGTGCGTCTGCCGGGCGGCCGGCTGTGCTGGGCGCCGCCGAACTACGCGCCGGACGTGGCGCCGCCGCCGGCCCTCGATCGCGGCTTCGTCACCTTCGGCAGCTTCAACAGCCTCGCCAAGGTCGGGCCGGAGGTGATGAAGAGGTGGGCCGCCGTGCTGGACGCCGTGCCCGACAGCCGGCTCCTGTTGAAGTGGAATACCCTGTGCGATGGGGCGGAGCGGCAGCGCATTGCCCACCTGTTCAGCGCCGAGGGCATCGATTCGCGCCGGCTGGACCTGCGCGACGCCAGTTCACATGAACGCCTGCTGAGCGAATACGACGACGTCGATATCGCGCTCGACCCGTCGCCGGTGGGCGGCGGCGTCACCAGTTGCGAGGCATTGTGGATGGGGGTGCCGGTGGTGACCCTGCCGGGGGCGCGGGCGGCGTCGCGCCAGACCGTCAGCCTGTTGAACACGCTGAAGATGACCGGCCTGGGGGCTTCCAGCCTGGATGCCGTCACGCCGCAGGATTATGTGCGGATCGCGTCGAAGCTGGCGATGGACCTGCCGCGCCTCAACTCCCTGCGCGCCCGGCTGCGGACGCGCATGAAGGCGTCGGGCCTGCTGGATGGCGAGCGCTTCGCCCAGCGGCTGGAGATCGCCTATCGCGAGATGTGGCGCCGCTGGTGCGGCCGAAACCGCTGACCCGTTACGACGCCCGCGACAGGCGGGCCAGGGTGGTGATGGGGTCGCCCGGCTCGCCATCGAAACAGGCGGCGAAATCGTCGCAGACCTCGCAGTGGGGGGCCTTGCACAGCTTCATGCCCTCGCGTTCGCAGAGCTGGCGATAGAAGAACTTCTTCCACTTCATGTCGCCGCTGTTGCGCGCGGCCAGCGCCGGGAAATGGCGGTGGAACATCCGGCTCAGCTCGCTCCGGTCGGCGAAGCCCATGTCCTGCCAGAGGTGGTTGGACCCCAGACTGCGCCGCGCGATGATGGCGGCCAGCCACGCCTCCTCGTCGGTGTGGACGCCGGCGCGGTGTTCCAGGATGAAGGCGCGCAGGTCGGCCTCCTCCAGGGCGTCGGGGCCGGTGTCGGCGTCGGCCGGCAGGGTGCTGAGCAGCGCGCGGCGCTCCGGCAGATAGCGGTCGATCAGACCCGCCAACGCGTCCCGCGTCAGGCCCAGGGACTGCGTCAGGGGGTGCCGCGTCTCGTTTACCGCCAAGGTGATGATGCGGTCGAACAGCAGGCGGTCCATCCGTGGCTCCGGGGTGGTGGATCGGCTGGAAGGATTCCAGTGTTCACCGGATTTGTCGGAAAAGCCAGCGGTTCGAACACTCAGCGTTCGATCGCGTCCTCGCGGCAGTAGGTGCGCAAGGTGTCGGCATCGGCGATGATGACCGTCGGCCCCTGCACCTCGACCCCCAAGGGCTTCAGTTTGGCCAGGGCGCGGGAGAAGGTTTCGGGCTGCATGCCGAGACGACGCGCGATCAGCGCCTTTTCAATGGGCAGACTGATGGCGACGCGGCCCGACTGGCCGGCACAAAAGCGCAGGAGGAAATTACCCACCCGCTGGGGGGCGGACTGGATCTGAAGCTCCTCGATCTGCTGGACGAGTTGGCGCAGCTTCAAGGATAGCGACCCCAGCATGGCGAAGGCGGTGGCGGTGTCGGCCTGAAGCGAGCGGGCGAACGCCTGCTGGGTGATCGACATTGCCCGCGCGTCGGTGATGGCCTGGGCCGATACGGGAAAATTGGCCGAGGCGAACATGGCGGCCTCGGCGAAGGCCTCTCCGGGAGCAATGACGTTGACCACCGCTTCGGCGCCGTCGCGGTTCACCCGGTACAGCTTCACCCAGCCTTCCAGCAGCAGATAGAAGCGGTCGGCCGCTTCTTCTTGGAGAAAAATATCGGTGCCGCGCGGGACGTTGCGCACCGTGGCGGTGGCGAGAAGCGTGTTCAGCGCCGCTTCGTTGAGGCGCTGGAACAACGGGATGGCGCGCACCAGGGCGGTATCGCGCGCGGAGAGAGGGAGGAGGGGATCGCCGACCATGATGGGCCAAGTGTCGGCCGGCAAGGCTGTTCGGTCAAGCCCGGCGGCACGCGACACGGCACTTGCTTACGCTCCTCCGGCGAACGCCACGCCTTCGCGGTCGTGGTAGAAGCCGTTGGACAGCGGTTTGTCCACCAGGGCGGTCAGGCGGGCCAACACATCGGCGGTGCCGATCCGGCCGTCAAGGCGGTCGCGGTAGAGGCGGGCGACCTCGACCATGTCGCAGGCATGCGGCGACAGGCGGAAGCGGCCGATGCCCATGGCCTTAAGCTCGTCCAGTTCGCCGACCAGGGCGGCGTAGGTGTGCGACAGCGTCTGGGTTCCGTTGATAGCCAGGAACGGCGCCTCCTCCAAGGTCGCCACGTCCAGCCCGTCGGCGTCGCGGCCGCAGATGAACTGGCAGCCGTCCTTGTGCAGACCGTGGGCGCGGGCGTGGTAGCAGCGCGCCGAGATCGCCAGCGGTAGCCGGCCGAACACCTGAACTTCCGCCGTCATGCCCAGGCCGGAAGCGCTTTTGGCCAGCGCCGCGACCGCATCGCGGGTCAACTCGCTGGGCAGGCTGACGGCGTCGGCGCCGCGCCCGGCCAGCCACGCCAGGGTGCCTTCGTTGTAGACGTTGACGAACGGGCCGATGGCGTGCGGCCGACCGGCCAGCAGCGACAGGCAGCCGAGGTCGTTGGCCTCGATGCGGAAGCCTTCAGTGGCGGCCAGATCGCTCACCGCCTGGCGCTCGCGCTCGGTGGTCACCAGGATCGGGGTGGACAGCACCACCTCCTTGCCGGCCGCCGCCAAGCGCTCCAGCACCGTCGGCAGGGGATCGGCGAAGAACGGCGCGCGCTTGGAGCATACCACCTCGCCGACGAACACCGTGTCAACCGGCGCCTCGTCGGCCATGCGGAAGTAGAAGTCGCGCCAGACCTCGGGCGCCCAGTTGAACAGCACCGGGCCGAGAGAGAGTGTCGCAGAGGTCATCGCCATGCCCTTCCGTAGGCGCCGGTGGTGTCGCGCCCGCCTTCGGTCAGGCTGGCCAAGGCGGCCAGCGGCAGGGGCTGGTTGCGGTCGAAGGCGTCGAGTGCCTGACGGTAGGTGGCGACCACCTGCCCGATGTAGGCCTTACCGCGCTGGCGGCCCTCGATCTTCAGCGCCTTGACCCCGGCCGCCTTCAACTCCGGCAGCAGGTCGATGGCGTTGAGGCTGGTCGGCTCCTCGAACAGGTACGAGGTCTTGCCCTCGGCGATGAAGCGGCCCTTGCACAAGGTGGGATAGCCGGCGGGCTCGCCTTGGCGGAACTCGTTGATGGTGAACGCGCCCAGGCGGGAGACGAGGCGGTCGCCCTTGTCCTCGTAGCGGACATGGCTGGCCGGCGAGCAGACGCCGTTGCGGTTGGGTGAACGGCCGGTGGCGTAGGAGGACAAGGAGCAGCGGCCCTCGGCCATCGGGCACATGCCGCCGAACACGAAGACCTCGGTTTCGATGTCGATCTCCTGGTCCAGGCGGGCGATGTCCTGGACGGTCAGCACGCGCGGCAGCACCACCCGGCGCACGCCGAATTCGCGCTGATAGAGCCGGATGGCGTCGGCGTTCGACGCCGATGCCTGGACCGACAAGTGCAGGCGCAGGTCGGGGTGCCTGGTGGCGGCGTAATGCAGCATGCCGATGTCGGCGAGGATGACGGCGTCGGCCCCGGCCCGCGCCGCGTCGTCCACGGCGGCGTGCCACGGGCCGGGATTGCCGGCGGTGGGGTAGGTGTTGATGGCGACGAACACCTGACGCCCCCGGGCATGGGCATAGGCGATGCCGTCCTTCAACTCGGTGCGCGAGAAGTTGAGACCGGGGAAGTTGCGGGCGTTGGTCTCGTCGCGGAAGCCGCAGTAGACGGAATCCGCCCCGGCGTCCACCGCCGCGCGCAGTGCGGCCGGGGTGCCGGCCGGGCAGATCAGCTCGAAGCTGGCCATGGGAATCACAGACCTTGGCTGAGGCGGGCGGGGTCGGTGCCGAGAACATGGGCGCGGGTGCGGCCCACGAACTCCAGCAGACGGGTCAGTTGTCCGCGCGCCGAGGGGACGAAGCGGCCGAGCGGCCCCAGGGCGGCCTGAAGGTCGGCTTCCAGGTTCATCTCCTCCGCGTCCACGGCATTGCGCAGGGCGACGACGACCTCCGTGTCGCCTTCGATCACCAGATCGCGCGAGAAGAACAGGGCGTCGCCGTCGATGCGGCCCTCCAGAAGGTCGAGAAGGACGGCAAAGGTGCCGCGAATGGTGCCGGCGGCCTCATGGGTGCCGCGCTCGACCAGCCGCAGCCGGGGATTGGTGCCCAGGCGCATGGCCAGACAGGCGGGCATGTCGATGGGATCGACCAGCACCTCGGCGTCGCCCAACTCCTCCAGCCGCTCGAACAGGCCGGGGTGGCGGCGCTTGAGGAACGCCATCATCACATCCAGCGGAATCCGGGCCGGCAGGCCGCCCAACGGCTTGCCGAGCGCCATGGCGAGGCGCGCCAGCGCCGTTTCGGCGAGGCGGGGCGCCGTGTCTCGCGTTGCCCAACTGTCATGCATGTATACCGCCCCTTCTGCTTCTTCGTGCTGCTGACGTTTGGCCCGGATTGCCGACGCGGTCCTTGATCGTGATCAAAAAAGGCCGGTCCCGATGAGTAGACCGGCCATGGCGCCATTTCAACGCGGCGAATGATCCTGCTCGGACTCAGGTCATCCGTCGCGCCTCGGTCAGGAAACGGCCAACCTCCTGGTGCAGGCTGTCGGCGACGGTGCCGAGGTCGCCCGACGCGCGCAGAAGCTCCTCCGCCGCCTCGCCCGTGCCGGCCAGATTGCCGGCGATGCGATCCACCAGCGACGCGACATGGTCGGTGGCCTCGACGGTGCGGCCGGTGTTGCCCACCACTTCGCGCGCCGCCCCCTCCTGCTCGCGCACGGCGTCGGCGATGGCGGCGGAGATGGCGCTCATGCCGGCGATGGCTTGGCTCACTTCCTGAATGGCGCCGGCCACCTCGGTGGTGCCGGCCTGAATGGCAGCCATGTGCCGGGCGATATCCTCGGTGGCGCGGGCGGTTTGGTTGGACAGCGCCTTGACCTCCTGGGCCACCACGGCGAAGCCCTTGCCCGACTCGCCGGCGCGCGCCGCTTCGATGGTGGCGTTGAGCGCCAGAAGGTTGGTCTGTTCGGCGATGGCGTTGATGAGGGCGACCACGTCGCCGATGCGGGCGCAGGCGTCCACCAGATTGCGGGCCTGGGAGGACACCCCTTCCGCCTTGGTCACGGCGTCCTGGGACAGGTAGGTGGCCTCGCCGGTCCGCGCGGCCACCGAGGCCAGCAAGGAGGACATGCGGTCCACCGTGGCGGAGGCGGCGTGGACGTTGCCGGCCGCCTGGGCGATATCGTGGCGGATTTCCTGGATGTCGCCCAGGGCTTGGCTGGCGCTGCCGTTGAAGGTGCGGGCGGCGTTCTGCACCTCGCCCGAGGCCGAGGCAATGCGACCGACGCCGGAGTTGGCCAGCGTCTCGAAGCCATCGACCATGCCGGAGAAGTTGGTCATCGCCTTGCCCATGGCGATGGTTTCCTGGTTGATCGAATCGGCGCAGGCCAGGAAACCGCCTTCCATGCCGGTTGCCAGGATGCGGCGGAAATACTTGCGCTTGCGGGCGTACTGGAAGCTGGCGTCGACCTCGCGGACGAAGCCGTCGACGCGGTCGAGCAGGTCGTTGACCGCCCAGAACATCTCCCCCACCTCGCCGTGCTCGTGGGCCAGCACGATGCGGGCCTCGAAGTCGCCGCGCGCCGCCTTCTGGCAGGCGCCGGAGGCCAGCTTGATGGCTTCACCCACCCGCCATTGGTAGTAGAAGGCCGCCATGACAATGGCCGCCACCACGGCGCGGAAGACGGCGTCGGCCCAGGTGAGATCACCGGCCAGAAGCTGAATCAGTGACCACAGGGCGATCACGCCGCAGGCGACCGAGCAGAGAATTCCCGACTTATAGAGAGAAGACAAATTCATCGTAGGCCATGCCTTTCGACGACAGGAGGTCGACGACCATCTTGAACGAAGCCTCCGTCCCCTGTTTGCGGTCGGCGTGCCGCTTCTCCTCGTCCAGGAGCGCGCGGTAGAGGGGGACCACCTTATCGATCGCCGGCCGGCTCGGCAGCCGGCGGCTGGAGTGGTAGCCGATGATGCCGCCCGAACGGTCGAGCGTGGGGGTGACGTGGGCGAAAACCCAGTAATGATCGCCGTTGCGCGCCAGATTCAGCACATAGGCGAAGATTTCCTGCCGGGCTTCCAGCGTATCCCACAGCAGCTTGAACACGCAGCGCGGCATGTCGGGATGGCGGACGATGGAATGGCGCT
>DASPMK010000137.1:0-11579 GCA_035627075.1 Azospirillaceae bacterium | reverse complement strand
GCAACCGGGTGGAACGCCTGTGGGGGCGGCTGAAGGAGTGGCGGGCGGTGGCGACCCGCTATGAGAAAACCGCCACCTCCTTCATGGGCGTCCTCTGCCTCGCGGCGGCGTTCGACTGGCTCAAGAGCTAACAGAACCTAGATATCTGGTTGATCATCCACGGCGATGTCGCCGCATCGGCAAGGGTGCGGGCCGTTGGCAGCTTCCTGGCGGAAACGGTCAAGAAAGAGCAGTCGCGTCTACTTGGCCGTAAATCAACAAAATCTGGCGATGTCGCGGTTAGCTCTTTAATGTGACTTGCATTGGACTCTTGGTCTGATTGTTGTCACGCTTGTATTGACTTTCTTTCAGCAATCGGAAGAGTCCCGGTAAGAAAGCGTTAACCATAATGATCGACCCTCCCGCTACCACGAACGGGAGAAGATCAATCATGGCAACGGCATCCGCGACCACCGCGCGGAATGACATCGCCATCACGGCTTGGGGTCAACCGGCGGCCGGCGTGTGGCCGCATGTGACGCTGCGCGTCGATGGGAAGAAGGTGGGTGAGGCGATGGTCTCCTCAACCTCTCCGAAGACCTACACGTTCCCGGTCGACCTCGACCCGACCCAAGGCCACCGTATCCAGGTCCATTACGACAACGACGCCGTGCTGCCGGATGGTGATCGCAACCTATTCGTGCGGTCCATCCAGGCGAACGGCAAGGCCATTCCGGCCAATGACCCGAGTGTCTCCTACGACCGCGGCGCCCTCGACGGGCGTCAAGTCACTCCCGGCCAGACAGCGATGTACTGGTGGGGAGCCCTCAACGCCGACGTGCCGAAGGAGTTCTTCATGAAGCCCACGCCCCAGACGCCCGCCTTCTACGTTTCGCCCAACGGCAAGGACACTTGGACCGGCCGCCACGCGACGCCGTTGGCGGACGGCAGCGACGGCCCCTTCGCCTCGCTGGAGCGTGCGCGTGACGCCATGCGCGCCAACCCCACCGTCAAGAACACCTACATTCGCGGAGGGGAATACCATCTGGACAAGACGCTGGACCTGACCCAAGCCGACAAGGGCGCCACCTTTCAGGCGTTTCCGGGTGAAACCCCCGTGCTGTCGGGCGCCCAGAAGGTTCAGAACTTCATCCGTGAGGCCAATGGCCTCTACTCGGCCAAGCTGGCCCAGCCGACCAATTATGATCTGGTGATCGGCGGCAAGCGCCAGAACCTTGCCCAGACCGGCACCGTCGACCCCCAGGACCCGTTCAAGTCGGGCTATCTGTGGGGTGAGCGCGGCCCCGACCCCAAGACCACCTTCAAGTTCAAGGCCGGCGACCTGAAGCCGGGCGACATCGTGGCCGGCAGCAAGGTCCAGGTGTTCAACGGCGAGCGCCTGACCGACGAATTGACCGAGGTGAAATCGGTGGACTGGGCCACCCGGACCATCACGCTGAAGGACCCGGCGTGGTATCCGCTGACCTACGGCATCACCTACAAGCTGCTGAACAACCCCAAGCACATCGATCAGGCCGGCGAGTTCGCCTGGCGGGCCAGTGACAGCAGTGTTGTGGTCAAGCCGGAAGATGCCGCCGCCCTGGAGAAGAAGGGGGCGGTGGTGCCGCGCCTGGGCACGTTGGTGAAGATGGCCGACGCCGACGGCGTGACGCTGAAGGGACTGACGTTGCGCGACACCACCTCCGACGGCTCGGCGCTGGTGATGGATCGCGCCGACAAGGATCGCATCGTCGGCAACCGCTTCGTCAACGTCGGCAACGCTGTCGAGATGACCACATCATCCGACAACAAGATCGGCGGCAACACCATCCTGTACGCCGGCAAGAACGGTGTCGACATGTCGAAGCAGTCGAACCGCAACGCCATCTACGCCAACAAGATGAACCACGTCGGCGAGCTGCGCAAATACACCGGCGGCGTCATGTCCCACGGCGTGAACGACAGCCTCATCGCCAACAACACCATCCAGAACAGCCCGCGTTACGGTATATCGATCAAGAACTGGGCGGCCGACAACACGGTGTCGGGCAACCGGGTCGAGAACAACCGCGTGCTCCGCACCGGCCAGGAAACCGCCGACGGCGGTGCGATCGAGATGCTCGGCCGCTCCAACCTCGATACCAAGACGACGATCAAGGGCAATCATGTCGAGGACGTGGGTGGGCTGGCCACCGACGACACCGGCTGGAAGGAAAACTACAAGGGCTTCGGCATCTACCTCGACGACCTGACCGGCGGCGTGGACATCAGCCGGAACTCCTTCAAGGATACCTCGTGGGCGTCGGTGTTCATCCACGGCGGCGACGACGTGAAGGTCTTCGAGAACGAGGCCATCATGACCGGCAACGACACCGAGTTCCTGCGTGTCGAATGGGCGCCGGGGGCGGGTGACGTCGGGCTGCCGCGCGACAACTCGGTTTCCGGCAACCTGATCTTCGGTGAGAAGCCGGTGGACGATTACTGGATGTTCAACCACGAAGGCACGGTCAAGGTCGGCGCCAACCAGGTCGCCAACAGCGCCAAGATGCCGGCCGACCTCGCCTTCAACCTGAACGACCCGAACAAGCCGACCCTGGCCCTGCCATACGGCTCGATGGGGGCGGAAAACTACAAGCCCAGCGATACCCTGCCGATGCTGTGGGGGTAGGCGAAGGTCGACGCCTGGAAGCGTCGGCCTGACCCTCGCCCCAAACCCCTTCCCCTCGGGGGAGGGGGCCGTTATGTCACGCCTTCGGGCGGCCGATCATAGGACCCAGGTTGCGGCCGGCGAAAATGTGGATGTGGAGGTGCGGCACCTCCTGGTGGGCGGCGGAGCCGCAGTTCGACAGAATGCGGTAACCGGCGTCCACCACGCCCACTTGGCGGGAAATCTCGCCCACCGCGCGGAACAGGGCGGCGATCTCGGTGTCGGACGCCTTGGCGGTGAAGTCGTCCATGTTCACATATGCCCCCTTGGGGATCACCAGCACATGGGTGGGGGTCTGCGGATTGATGTCGTTGAAGGCCAGGACGTGGTCGTTCTCGAACACCTTGTTGCACGGGATTTCGCCGCGCAGGATTCTGGCGAAGATGTTGCTGGGGTCGTAGGTCTTGGTCATGATTTTCCCCCGCCGTTATTGTTGCTGCTGCGGCCGCGCCTTCTTCTCGGCGATGCCCGACGTGCCTTCGCGCTTTTCCAGGATGGCGTAGACGTCCTGGGGTTCCAGGCCGGCGTCGGCCCACAGCACCAGAAGATGGTAAAGCAGGTCGGCCGATTCGCTGGCCAGCTTGTCTGGAGTGCCGCTCACCGCCTCGATCACCGCCTCGGTCGCCTCCTCGCCCACCTTCTGGGCGATCTTGGCGCGGCCGCGCGAGAACAGCTTGGCGGTGTAGGAAGTCGCGGGATCGGCGCCCTTGCGGGCGCGGATGGTTTCAAACAGCCGGTCCAGCGTGCTCGCGTCAGCCATGGGTCTTCTCCCCCCGATCAGGATGCCGCGCGCACCGGGCGCACGGGAATGCCGCGCGCCGCCATGTGCGCCTTGGTCTGGCCGATGGAGAACAGGCCGAAGTGGAAGATCGACGCCGCCAGCACCGCCGTGGCGTGGCCTTCCAGGATGCCGTCGGCCATGTGGTCCAGCGTGCCGACACCGCCGGACGCGATCACCGGCACGCGCACCGAATCCGCGACCTTGCGGGTCAACGCCAGATCGAAGCCGGAGCGGGTGCCGTCGCGGTCCATGGAGGTCAGCAAAATCTCGCCCGCGCCGTAGCTCGCCATGCGCTTGGCCCATTCGATGACGTCCAGCCCGGTGGCGTTGCGGCCGCCGTGGGTGAAGACCTCCCACTTGTCCGGGCCGGTCTGCTTGGCGTCGATGGCCACCACGATGCACTGGCTGCCAAATTTCTCCGCGCCCTCGCGCACGAACTCCGGCCGGGTCACGGCGGCGGTGTTGATCGACACCTTGTCGGCGCCGGCCAGCAGCAGCTTGCGGATGTCCTCCACCACGCGCACGCCGCCGCCGACGGTCAACGGCATGAACACCTGCTCGGCGGTGCGGCGCACCACGTCGTAGATGGTGCCGCGGTTCTCGTGGCTGGCGGTGATGTCGAGGAAGGTCAGCTCGTCCGCACCCTCGCGGTCATAGACGCGGGCCTGCTCGACGGGGTCGCCGGCATCGATCAGATCGACGAAATTCACCCCCTTGACCACCCGACCGTCCTTGACGTCCAGGCAGGGAATGACGCGCATCTTCAGCATGGTCAGTCGTTTCCTTGCGCCCCGGTGGGCGCCTCGCTGGTGACACCGCTGGGCGCCTCGACCGGCGTCTTGCACAGGGCCAGGGCTGCGGCCGGGTCGATGCGGCCGTCGTACAGCGCGCGGCCGGAGATGACGCCCTCGATCCCGGTGTGCTCCACCGCCTTCAGCGACTTCAGGTCGTCGATGGACGACACGCCGCCAGACGCGATCACCGGGGTGGTGAGGTGCGACGCCAGATCGGCCGTCGCGTCGACGTTGACGCCGCCCATGGCGCCGTCGCGGTTGATGTCGGTGTAGATGATGGCGGCGACGCCGCAATCCTCGAAGCGCAGGGCGAGGTCCAGTGCCTTGACCTCCGACATTTCGGCCCAGCCCTCCACCGCGACATAGCCGTCGCGGGCGTCGATGCCGACGGCGATGCGGCCGGGAAACGCCTTGCACGCCTCGCGCACCAGTTCGGGCTTGCGCAAGGCCACGGTACCCAGGATGACACGGGTGATGCCGCGCGTCAGCCACGCCCCGATCTGGGCCATGTCGCGGATGCCGCAGCCCAACTGCACGGGCATGGTGACCGCACCCAGGATGGCTTCCACGGCGGCGGCGTTGACCGGGCGGCCCTCGAAGGCGCCGTTGAGGTCGACCAGATGCAGCCACTCGAAGCCTTGGGCCTGGAAGCGGCGGGCCTGCTCGGCCGGGTCGGTGTTGAAGACGGTGGCCTGGTCCATGGCGCCGCGCACAAGGCGAACGCACGCACCGTCCTTCAGGTCGATGGCGGGGTAGATGATCATCGCGTCACGTCTTCCGGCAGATGGCTTTCGCTCAGGTCCTTGAAGAAGTAGTGGCCGGCCAGCACCCGGCCACCGACCACGGCATAGCGGGGGTGGGTGCCCCAACGCTGGAAGCCCAGCGTTTCATAAAGATGGATGGCGGCGGTCTGGGTTTCCCGCACGTCCAGGTTCAAGGTGCGGAACCCCGCCTCGCGCGCCGTCGCCTCCACCGCCACCACCAGCTTGCGCGCCAGCCCGTGGCCGCGCGCCCAGGGGGCGACAAAGAAGGTGGTCAGCGTGCAGGCGTGCGCTTGCGCCTCGTTGTTGCGGGCCGGGCGCAGCAGTTGCGCCGAGCCGGCAATCACTCCGTCCAGACGGCTGACGAGCAGCATCCGTTCCGGCACTACCAGCACGCCGCGCCAGTACCGCTCCATCACGTCGCGCGGCGGCGGGGCGACCCAGCCGAAGCCGCCGCCGTCGCGGATGGCGGCATCGGCGGCGTCGCACAGGTCTTCCATGTCGCCTACGCTGAGCTTGGTCAACTGCTCGATGGCGACGCAGGGGGTGGGCAGGGACATCACGGACGCCAGCGCAGGAAATTGGTGATCAGGGTGAATCCCGTCTCCTGGCTCTTTTCCGGGTGGAACTGGGTGCCGACCAGATTGTCGCGGCCGATCACGGCGGTGACGGCGCCGCCGTACTCCACGGTCGCCAGCACGGTGGCCGGGTCCTTGGCCGCGAAGCGGTAGGAGTGGACGAAGTAGCCGTGCGCTCCCTCGGGCAGGCCGGTCAGAACCGGATGGGCCTTTTGGACCTGGAGGTTGTTCCAGCCCATGTGCGGCACCTTCAGCGTCGGGTCGGCGGGCTCCAGCGGCACCACCTCGCCCTTGATCCAGCCCAGGCCCTGGTGCGCGCCGTGCTCCAGCCCGCGCTCGGCCATCAGCTGCATGCCGACGCAGATGCCCAGGAACGGACGGCCGCCGCGGATGACGGTCTCCTCCAGCGCCTCCAGCATGCCGGGCACCTCGGACAGGCCGCGCTTGCAGTCGGCGAAGGCGCCGACGCCCGGCAGCACGATGCGGTCGGCGCGGCGCACCGCGTCGGCGTCGGCGGTGACCAGGACGTCGTAGGAGAGGCCGGCCTCCGCCGCCGCGCGCTCCACGGCCTTCGCGGCCGAGCGCAGGTTGCCGGAACCGTAATCGATGAGGGCGACGGTGGACATGCGTGCGCCCCCCTTACAGCGAGCCGCCGAGGGTGCCCTTGGTCGAGGGCACGGCGTCGGCCTTGCGCGGGTCGATCTCCACCGCGGCGCGCAGCGCGCGGGCCAGCGCCTTGTAGCAGCTCTCGACGATGTGGTGGTTGTTCTCGCCGTAGAGGGTTTCCACGTGCAGCGTGGCGCCGGCCGCCTGGGCGAAGGCCTGGAACCACTCGCGGAACAGCTCGGTGTCCATGTCGCCCAGCTTGTCGCGGGTGAAGGCGACCTTCCAGATCAGGTAGGGCCGGTTGGACAGGTCGAGCGCCACGCGGGTCAGCGTCTCGTCCATCGGGACGTAGGCGTGGCCGTAGCGCGCGATGCCCTTGCGCCCGGCCAGCGCCTTGGCCACGGCCTGCCCGATGGCGATGCCGCAGTCCTCGGTCGTGTGGTGGGCGTCGATGTGCAGGTCGCCCTCGGCCAGGACCGTCAGGTCGATCAGGCTGTGCCGGGACAGCTGTTCCAGCATGTGGTCGAGGAAGCCGACCCCGGTCTTCACGTCGTAGACGCCGGTGCCGTCCAGGTTCACCGCGACCCGGATGCGGGTTTCGGTGGTGTTCCGCTCGATCGAGGCGCGTCGCGCGGCGGTGCTGCTCTGAGCCTTGTCCATGGCCGGGTTTTAGCAGGAACGCACGGCCTATGCCAGATGATGGGTGCCCGCGCGGCGCTTTTCTGTCATGCTCGCGGGGGTGGCATCACGTCGTTCGTGCTCGCCCGGTCTACGCCTTATCCGAAGAGTGCAACCATGCAAGGTGCAAGAAAGACGCGACCGGCGCACCCCATTGACGGCGGCGATGGCGGAACCCATGATCCTGCTATGGAAGCGCGCGTCGCCAGGCTGGAATCGGACATCGGCGAGATCAAGGATCTCCTGCGCCGGCTTGAGCCCGTATTGACGAAAACGCGCGACGACGTGCTGGAGATGAAGGGCAGGGTCGCGCAGATGCCTTCCCTCTGGCAGATCGCCACCACCATGCTGGCGATCAACGCGGGCATCGTGGCCGTGGCGAGCATGATCGTCGCCCTGCTGCGTTCCGTATAGCCAACCCATGATCCTGGTATGGACGCGCTGATCCGCCGGGTCGACCAGCTGAAGGCGACGTGAAGGGCATCAAGGGAACGCTTGAGCGCCTTGAACCCATGATCGTGCGCATCGACGAGCGGCTGAACGCCGTTTGCACCAAGGAGGATCTCGGCAAAGTCGCTGAGCGTGTCGCGAAGATCGAGTTTGCCGTCGAGAAACTGCCGACGACGCTGCACCTTCTCGGGTTGGTCCTGGCCGTGCTGGGGCTGGCCGGCTTGGCGACGTATTTCTCGCCGTAGGCAACCGTCGCCGCTCAAACAAACGCGCTGACGACGTGCGCCTGCAGCCTGCCCTCAATCGGGCCGGCACCGAAGCGTTGGGCCAGCGCTTGGGCGACGTGCTCCGTCACCTCGTCCAGCCGGCCGGTGGCGCGCGCCTCGATCTCGTGGCGCA
The DNA here is from genome assembly GCA_035627075.1 of Azospirillaceae bacterium. Taxonomy (GTDB): domain Bacteria; phylum Pseudomonadota; class Alphaproteobacteria; order Azospirillales; family Azospirillaceae; genus DASPMK01. Next base: position 3,846 of record DASPMK010000137.1, on the reverse strand, counting down.
GCGGCGTGCCCTGGCAGAAGCCGGTGGCCGGATCGCGCGGCGACGCCGCCTGGGTGCGCAGCGTCACCGTTTCGACCTCCACGCGCCGGAAGCCGGCGGCGCGCAGTGCGTCGCGGATGCGGTCCGTGTCGTGGTAGCCGTGCGGCGTGCGCGCCATGAAGCGGGGCGGGTCGTGCGGAAAGAGGGTGGCGAGTGCCTCGTTCACCGCCGCCGGGATCTCGTTCTCCTCGACCCGGTCCCACACGTTGAACAGGAAGCGGCCGCTGGGCCGCAGCACCCGGCTCGCCTCGGCGAACCCGGCTGCCTTGTCGGGGAAGAACATGACGCCGAACTGGCAGACGACGGCATCGAAGCTGGCGTTTTCGAAGGGCAGGGCCTGGGCGTCGGCCTGCCGCCACGTGATGTGCGGCGCGCCCACGCTCCGCGTCGCGTGGTCCAGCATCGGCTGGTTGAGGTCGGTCGCGGTGATGGCGCTTCCCGGCAGGGCCTGGGCCAGGGCGCGCGTCACGATGCCCGTCCCGGCCGCCGTTTCGAGGACATGGCCTTCGAGCCCGGCGAGGCGCCCGGCGAGGTCGCGGGCATAGGGCTCGAAGAGGAGCGGTCCCAGGTGCCGGTCGTACAGCGCCGGGATCGAACCGGCGAAAACCTTGTCCGTCTCGGTCATTGCGTCCATCCCTGGTCCTGTCGCGCGGCACGCCAGTTTATTCCCGCCGGACAAGGCACCGGGATCGCGATTCCGGGGGGCGGGACGGGGCATCCGGCCACGTCCTGGATTGCCCCCATGGCGGGCACACGATAGTGTGTTGCACACTCACCGCGTGCATATCCGCCTATGCGCTTTATCCTTCTCGTCTTCCTCCTCACCGCCTGCGTCAGCGAACCGGCCGTCGTGCCGCGCCCGCTGCCGGTCGCCCCGGTGGCGCAGGGTTCGACGGAGCCGATCCGGTTCGAAACCCTCGGCATGGGCAGCCTGCGCCGGGGGCAGGAGATCGGCCGCTATGTCTGGGGCATCGACTGCGCGCCGCCCTACAGCGCCGCCTTCTGGACGACCGGGCGCGGCCTGCGGCAGGGCGCCACCTGGGCGGAGCGCTTCTACGAGGTCATGACCGACGCCGGTTTCACGGTGGCGGGCGGGGAGGACCACTTCTTCGACAAGCGGCAGGCGGGCGCGCGGGCGCGCTTCGCCGTGCACGCGGAGTTGCGCGACGTGCGGCTGCGGCTGTGCAACTGGACCGACTGGCTGTTCGGCTGGGACAAGGGCATCCGTGGCGACGGCACGGTGCGCGTGGAATGGGCCGTCACCGTGCCGGAGGAGGAGCGGCTGGTCTACCGCACCACCACGGTCGGCAGCGCCACGCTGAACCGCGCCGTGCCGGAGGGCGACCTGGCATTGATCGAGGAGGCCTACACCAACGCCGCCGTGGCGCTGGCCGCCGACGCCGGCTTCCGCGCGGCGCTGACGCGCGATGGCCCGGTGGCCGCGCCGGTTCCATTCCCCTTCCAGGGCGGCGCCTCGCCGGCGGCGACCGCTCCCGCCGTGCCGGCCGGCGATGCGTCCGCGCCACTCGCCACGCCGGTGGCGTTCCCTGTGGTGTTCCCGGTGGCCTTCCGCGGCGTGCTGGAAGACAACGCGGCGCGCATCGCTGCCGCCTCGGCGCGGGTGGGGCGTGGGCGCGGCGTGGTGGTGGGGGAGGCCGGCGGGCGCTCCTACCTGCTGGTGCCCAGCGCGGCGCTGGGCGAGGACGTGGAGGTGAGCGTGCGCCCGGCCAGGGGGCACGCGCTGCGCGGCACGGTCGAGCGGCGCGACGCGCGCACCGGCCTTGCCCTGGTGCGCGTGCCCGACCGGCTGCCGGCGCTGCCCGCGCGCCTGGAGGAGCCGGAGGTGAGCGAGCCGGTGTACGCGCTGTCCGACGGCGGCGCGTCGTTCGCCGGCGGCATCCTCGCCGGGCGGGGGGAGGGCGTGCTGCACGCCGACCTGACGGGCGGGGAGGTGGCGCCCGGCGACCCGCTGCTGGACGAGGCCGGCAACCTGCTGGGCATCGCCGTGCCGGCACCGCCACACGGCGGGCCGGCCGCGGCGGGGCTCGGCGTCTTCCTGCCGGCCGCAACCGCATTCAAGGCATTGGGGATCGGGGAGCTGGGGAACGGGGCGCCGGCCGGTCATAAGCCCAATCTTGACGGGCGGGGTATGCCTCCCACATAGACGCACATCCTTTCCCACACGGTCATCATGACGGCTCACGATCCCATCCAGTGGCACGGCACCACCATCCTGTCTGTCCGCAAGAACGGCACGGTGGTCATCGCCGGCGACGGCCAGGTCTCCCTCGGCCAGACGGTCATCAAGCACAACGCGCGCAAGGTGCGGCGGCTGGCCGGCGGCGGGGTGATGGCCGGCTTCGCCGGTGCCACCGCCGACGCCTTCACCCTGTTCGAGCGGCTGGAGGCGAAGCTGGAGCAGCACCCCGGCCAGCTGACCCGGGCCTGCGTGGAGATGGCCAAGGACTGGCGCACCGACCGGTATCTCCGCCGGCTGGAGGCGATGATGGCGGTGGCCGACAAGAACGTCAGCCTCGTGCTGACCGGCAACGGCGACGTGCTGGAGCCGGAGGACGGCCTGATCGGCATCGGTTCCGGCGGCGCCTTCGCCCTGTCGGCGGCGCGCGCGCTGATCGACGTGGACGGGCTGGACGCCGAGGCGATCGCCCGCAAGGCCATGAGGATCGCCGCCGGCATCTGCGTCTACACCAACGAAAACGTCGTTGTGGAAACCCTGTGATGACCTCCTTCAGCCCCCGCGAGATCGTCTCCGAACTCGACCGCTTCATCGTCGGCCAGCACGACGCCAAGCGCGCCGTCGCCATCGCGCTGCGCAACCGCTGGCGCCGCCAGCAGCTGCCCGAGGGCCTGCGCGAGGAGGTGCTGCCCAAGAACATCCTGATGATCGGCCCGACCGGCGTCGGCAAGACGGAGATCGCCCGGCGCCTCGCCAAGCTGGCCCAGGCGCCCTTCCTGAAGGTCGAGGCCACCAAGTTCACCGAAGTCGGCTACGTCGGCCGCGACGTCGAGCAGATCGTCCGCGATCTGGTCGAGATCGCCATCACCATGACCAAGGAGCGCCTGCGCAAGGAGGTCGCCGCCAAGGCCGAGCTGCGCGCCGAGGAGCGCGTGCTGGACGCGCTGTGCGGCGAGCACGCCTCCACCGAGACGCGGCAGAAGTTCCGCAAGATGCTGCGCGAGGGGACGCTGAACGACAAGGAGATCGAGGTGCAGGTGGCCGACACCGGCGGCGGCATGCCCACCTTCGACATCCCCGGCATGCCCGGCGCGCAGATGGGCATGCTCAACCTCAACGACATGTTCGGCAAGATGATGGGCGGCCGCACCAAGCCGCGCCGCATGACCGTGGCGGAGAGCCACACCGTGCTGATGGCCGAGGAGTCGGACAAGCTGCTGGACCAGGAAAAGGTCGTCTCCGAGGCCATCCACGCGGTGGAGCAGAACGGCATCGTCTTCCTGGACGAGATCGACAAGATCTCCGCCCGGTCCGAACACAAGGGCGGCGCCGACGTCAGCCGCGAGGGCGTGCAGCGCGACCTGCTGCCGCTGATCGAGGGCACGTCGGTGGCCACGAAGCACGGCACGGTGAAGACCGACCACATCCTGTTCATCGCGTCGGGCGCCTTCCACCTCGCCAAGCCGTCGGACCTGCTGCCGGAGCTGCAGGGCCGCCTGCCCATCCGCGTCGAGCTGAAGGCGCTGACGCAGGAGGACTTCAAGCGCATCCTGACCGAGCCCGAGGCCAGCCTGATCAAGCAGTACAAGGCGCTGCTGCAGACGGAGGAG
>DASPMK010000136.1:0-6787 GCA_035627075.1 Azospirillaceae bacterium | reverse complement strand
TGAGGAGTTCGAGGATAAATTCGCCAAGTGCAGCGATCGCTTTAATGTGCTCAAAATTTGTCGCTTTGGGAAATCGTGTCGATTGATGTAGGTGCTGCGATATCGGGCTGAAAAATTTCAATCTACATTGCGAGGTCAGTTTCACCACCTTAAATATACATCGGCATTTTGCCGCTTTCGACCTCCTCTTCCATACTATCCAAATCCCCGCTTGTGGGAAAAATCTCGGGGTGCCGGGGACGTAGGGGGTATAAAGAGAGCATGCGCGTTATCGTCGATACCAATGTCTACGTGAGCTTCGTTGCCCGGCCGACGCTTGAAGCCAAGGCATTGCGCGACTTCCTGGTCGCCAACGCCACCATCCTCTATTCCGAGGAAACCATGGCCGAACTGGGCGAGGTGATGGCGCGCCCCAAGATCGCCGAACGTTCGGCCGACGCGGAGGTCCGCCGGCTCAAGAGCACCCTGGAAACCTTGGGTGAGCGGGTGGCGATCACCGTTCCGGTGCGCGCCTGCTGTGATCCCAAGGACGACATGTTCCTGTCGTTGGCCCTGTCGGGCAAGGCGGACGTGATCGTCACCAACGATCACGATCTGCTGGTGATGGGCATCTTCAGCGGCACCCGGATCATGAACCCGAAGCAGTTCCTGCGGAAGTACGCCCGGCTGTAGGCAAATTCTTCACATTGACAGGACCGGGGCCGCGCGGCGTTCTGGATGAAACCATCCGGGGTGACGCGCCATGGCCGAACCAACCGCCAAAAATCCCATGCCGCTACGCGGCGAGGAAGGCAGGACGATGCGTGGCAAGGAAGGCGTGCCGCTGGCGGTCGGGCTGGTCGCTGGCTTCCTTACCGGCGTGGTGGTGACGATCCTGGCCGGCGGCTTATTGGTCGGCCGCTATGGTACGCCGCGCACCGGCGTGCTGGCCGAGTTGGAGGGCCGGGTGGAGTCGAGTCGCGCCGAACTGCTCGCCTGCAAGAGCGACGCCGAGGACAAAATCTTCAAGCTGTCCGCGTCGCTTCAGCGTTGCGAGGGCGAAACCGCGGGGGTCAGGCAGGCGTGCGAGCGGGAAAAGGCGGGACTGGACGCCGATTATGCCCGGCTGGTCAACGATTTCCATGCCTACCGCGATATTACCGACGACCAAACCCACGAGTACCTGAACAGCCCTGAATTCCGCCGTTTTCTAGGGATGTTCCCGATGACCTTCAAGGTGGTGCCGGGGCAGACGGTGGGACTGGAGTCGTTGCTGCGCTTCAAGTTGGAGAGTGCCGCCGGCAAGGAGATTTACCTGCGCGTCCTGCCGTCCGACGACGGCATCATCAACGTGCTGGAGGGCGAGAGTTTCAACGTGTCGCGCGGTGATTTCCTGTTCAACGTCCGCCTCACCCGCCAAGGCCGTGAACACCAGATCGAGTTGGCGCTGAACCAGCAGCAGAATCGGGATTATTTCGTACCGGCGATCACCGACCTGTTATGCCGCAAGCCGTCGGAGCGGGAAATTCTGAAGTGATGGGGAAGAGGGCGAGGGGCCTTGGCGGCCCCCCGCTTTGTTCTTACAGCCCGTAGGCCTTGGCCATTTCCGGGTCCTTGGCGGCGACACGCTTGGCCAGATCGACGATGACCTTGGCCTGCTTCCAGGTGGCGTCGTCCTGCATCTTGCCGTCGATCATTACCGCGCCGGAGCCGTCTGGCATGGCCGCCAGAATCTTCTTGGCGAACAGCACCTCGTTGACGTCGGGGCTGAACACCCGCTTGGCGATATCGATCTGCTTGGGGTGCAAGGACCACGCGCCGACGCAGCCCTGGAGAAAGGCGTTGCGGAATTGCGCTTCGCAGGCGGCATCGTCGGCGAAGTCGCCGAACGGGCCATAGAAGGCCTTGATGCCGTTGGACACGCAGGCGTCGACCATGCGGGCCACGGTGTAGTGCCAGAGGTCCTGTTGGTACAGGGTGCGCGCCCCGCCGTCCGTCTTCGGGTCCTCCAGCACGCCGTAGAAGGGATGGCCGCCGCCGACCCGCGTGGTCTTCATGCCTCTGGAGGCGGCGAGGTCGGCCGGACCCAGGCTCATGCCGTGCATGCGCGGGCTGGCCGCCGCGATGGCCTCCACATTGGAGACGCCCAGCGCGGTTTCCAGGATGGCGTGGATCAGGATCGGCTTCTTGATGCCGTGGCGGGCCTCAAGCTGGGCCAGAAGCTGGTCGAGGTAATGGATGTCCCACGGACCTTCGACCTTGGGCAGCATGACGACCTCCACCTTGTCGCCGACCTCGCCGACGATCTGGGTGACGTCGTCCAGGAACCACGGGCTGTTCAGGCAGTTGACGCGGGTCCACAGGCCGGTATCGCCGAATTCGGTCTTCTTCGCCGCCTCGATGAAACCCAGGCGCGCCGCCTCCTTGGCGTCGGCGGGGATGGCGTCCTCCAGATTGCCCAGCAGCACGTCGACCTGCGCTGCCATCTCCGGCACCTTGGCGCGCATCTTCTCCACATGCGGCGGGAAGAAGTGGATCATGCGCTCCAGGCGGACGGGCAACTCGCGGTAGGGCGCGGGTGCGCCGATGGCCAGCGGCTCGAAGAACTTCTTGGGGGGCTTGATGGTCATCGCGAAAATCCGTTGCTTGGAATCGGCTGAAACGGGTGGCGATATTGCGTTGCAAAAGAGAGAAACGCAAGAGTGTGATGCGGACATGGCAACGTGGGGGTTGATCCGCATTCGGGGTGGCGCGAAAGCGGCGGCCCGTGGTACCTACCGTGCCACTATTCTTTCGAGTGACCGTACCCCATGCTGACCTTCCTGGAATTCGAGAAACCCATCGCCGAACTCGAGGGCAAGCTTGAGGAACTCAAGCACCTGACCAACCACGGCGACCTGAACATCGCCGAGGAGGTGGGCAAGCTCCAGGCCAAGGTCGACAAGGTGCTGCGTCAGACCTACGCCAAGCTGACCCCGGCGCAGAAGGTGCAGGTGGCGCGCCATCCCAACCGGCCGCACTGCCTGAATTACATCCACGCGCTGATCGAGGACTTCACGCCGCTGGCCGGCGATCGGGCATTTTCCGAGGACAAGGCCATCGTCGGCGGGCTGGGGCGGTTCCGCGGCCATTCGGTGGTGGTGATCGGCCAGGAAAAGGGCCACGACACCGAAACCCGCGTCGCTCACAACTTCGGCATGGCCAAGCCCGAGGGCTATCGCAAGGCGATGCGGCTGATGGATCTGGCCGACCGCTTCAAGCTGCCGGTGATCACCCTGGTGGACACCGCCGGCGCCTATCCCGGCGTGGACGCCGAGGCGCGCGGCCAAGCCGAGGCCATCGCGCGGTCCATCGACGTTTGCCTGCAATTGAAGGTACCGTTGGTGGCGGCGGTGATCGGCGAAGGCGGCTCCGGCGGCGCCATCGCGCTGGCAGCGGCTGACCGGGTGCTGATGCTGGAGCACGCCATCTATTCGGTGATCTCGCCCGAGGGCTGCGCCTCGATCCTGTGGCGCGACGCCTCCCAAGCCGGTGAGGCGGCGGCGAGCCTGCGCCTCACCGCCCAGGACCTGAAGGAGTTCGGCATCATCGATCAGGTGGTGCCCGAGCCGATCGGCGGCGCTCACCGCGATCCCAAGGGGGCCATCCAGGCGCTGGGCGATGCCGTCGAGACGGCGCTGGAGGATCTGCGCGACGACGACGGCGTTACCTTGCGCCTGAAGCGCCGCGAGAAGTTCCTGGAGATGGGACCGAAGGTTCCGGCGTAAAAATAATTCCAAGGGGGCGGCGCCGCCTCGGTTCAATCCAATTGAAGAATCTGCGCCTTCAGATAGGCACTCTCGGGCAGGAACGGGTGGACCGGGTGGTCCGCTGCCGCTCCTGAACTGCGCAGGATACGCCCGGTTCGGCCGGCGTCATTCAGGCCGCGCGCCACCTGTTCGGCGAACAACGCCGGTTCCATGTTGTGGCTGCACGAGGCCACCAGCAAGATGCCGCCAGGGGCGGTGATCTTCGCCGACAGCCGCGTCATCTTGCGGTAAGCTCGCGTCCCCGCCGGCAAGTCCTTCTTCGACTTCACGAAGGCCGGCGGGTCGGCGATCACCACATCGAAAGTTTCGCCGGCGACGGCCAGCCGCTCCAGTTCGGCGAAGGCGTCGGTCTTCATGAAGGAGCAGCGGTCGGCGACGCCGTTGGCTTCGGCCGCGCGGGCGCCCATGTCGAGCGCCAGTTGCGAGCGGTCGACGGCGGTGACGTGGGCGGCCCCCCGCTGGGCCGCCAGCACGGCGAAACCGCCGTTATAAGAGTAGAAGTCGATCACCCGTCCCCCTTTGGCGAAGGCGGCGACGGCGGCGCGGTTGTCGCGCTGGTCGTAGAACCAGCCGGTCTTCTGGCCGGACGACACGTCGGCGAAGAAGGTGCCGCCGTTCTCCTCCAGCGCCAGCGGGCCATCAAGTGTGCCCTTGACCACCTCGGGTTCCTGTTCGGGCAGGCCCTCCAGGACGCGGGTGGTGCTGTCGCGACGCACGACGATGGTGCCGGCGCCCACCACCGTGTCCAACGCGGCGAGAATATCGGACAGGAGGCGCTCCATGGCGGCCGAGTTCGGCTGCACTACCAGCACGTCACCATAACGGTCGACCACCAGCGCCGGCAGCCCATCGGCCTCGGCGTGGACGAGACGATAGAACGGCCGATCGTAGAGGCGATTACGCAAAGCCAGGGCACGGGCGAGGCGCCGGGTCAGCCAGTCCCGGTCGACCGTCGTTCCGGCATCGCGCGACAGGATGCGGGCGGCGATCAGGGTGTGCGGATTGAAGGTGGCGATGCCCAGGAACTCGCCGCCGGCGGCGACGAGGCGGATGAGCGCACCCGGCGGCAGCGCCTTGACCGCCGGCTCCATCTGGATCTCGTTTGAGTAAATCCAGGGATGGCCCAGAAGGGCGCGCTTGTGGCGCCCGGTGTGCAGGCGGACGAGGGGGAGGGTGGTCTTGTCGATCATGGGGCGGAGCATAACGGTTCGCCAGCGCCATGCAACGGCCAGACTGGGATGTCATAGGAGGCGCGGATGATCTCTCCCAATCATCCGCGCCCCATTAAATATGACAGATCAAGGCCTTGGCCTTGATCGACAGGGGGGCGGACGAAGCCTTCAGGCGCCGTCCGTATCAGGCTGATTGCCGTTGACGCAGTCGAGCGGCTTGCATAAGCGCCGTGCCTCCGGATGATGGCCTGCGTGGTGGAGGCGATTCAGCATGGGGGCCGCGCCTTCCGGCAGGCTGGCGTGGATCGCGCCGCAACCGAGCCGGCGGGCGAGGTGTTCCATGGCCTTCAGGAGCACCGTGGCCGGGGCGTCGGGATCGACGAGATCAAGCACCACGAAGTTGTCGGCGGTCAGCACCCGGCCGTGGCGCAGGTCGGGCTCCACGGCGTAGGAGAACAGCCCATGGATGTAGCCCCGGTCGCTCTGGGCGGTGATGATCCCGGTCGGTGCCGGGGTGGCGGGGGAGTCGTCCGCCATGACGATGGCATGGGGTGAGGAAGGGGCGGCTTCAAGGTCCGCCGCCGGGATGACAGCTGCGGCAAAAGCGCGCCATCGCTCCACGCCGATTCCCGGTGAGCAAGCACTGACCACCGGAAAAGCCTGGTCGATCTGCCGCCGTCCCAGGGGTTTCACAAAGTAGGCGTCGTCCATGGAAGCCCCGTGTGCGCTGGCTTTTCGCACGATGGCAGGGGGCTTGAAGGTGGTCGTTGACACAGATCAATGTTGCGTTGCCAGGGGAATTTCATAGTAATGGCGGCGGCGGTGGTTTAAGCGCACCCGGAGTATTTCCTACGGGTGGGGTGCGTCATGGGCCTACCCCGGTTTTACGTAATGGTATCAAAAAGTTTTGGTGCAACGTCTGCGTGAGCGGCCCGAACCGCCCGTACCCAACGGGAGACATTGAATGACAACAGCGACACTGAACCCAGGGGCGGCCCTGGGCGGCGAGCGTGTGTCGGGTGAGGTCGCGTATAACGAGGCGACGATCCGCCTGTTCGTTATCGCCACCGTTTTCTGGGGCGTCGTCGGCTTCCTGGCCGGTACCTTCATCGCCCTTCAGCTGGCCTTCCCGGCGCTCAACCTGGGGCTGGAGTGGACCAGCTTCGGTCGTCTGCGTCCGGTCCACACCTCCGCGGTGATCTTCGCCTTTGGCGGCAACGCCCTGTTCGCGACCTCCCTGTACGCCGTCCAGCGCACCTGCCGGACCAAGCTGTTCGGCGGTGAAGGTACGGCGAGCTTCATCTTCTGGGGCTACAACATCTTCATCGTGCTGGCGGCACTCAGCTACGTTCTGGGCTTCACCCAGGGCAAGGAGTACGCCGAGCCGGAGTGGTGGTTGGACCTGTGGCTCACCGTGGTTTGGGTGGTGTACGCCATCGTCTTCGTCGGCACCGTGGTGCTGCGCAAGGAACCGCACATCTACGTTGCCAACTGGTTCTTCATGGCGTTCATTCTGACGGTCGCCATCCTGCACCTGGGCAACAACGTGAACGTGCCGGTGTCGCTGCTCGGGGCCAAGAGCTACCCGGTCGTGTCCGGCGTGCAGAGCGCGATGGTGCAGTGGTGGTACGGTCACAACGCGGTGGGCTTCTTCCTGACCGCCGGCTTCCTCGGCATCATGTACTACTTCGTGCCGAAGCAGGCCCAGCGTCCGGTTTATTCCTACCGCCTGTCGATCGTGCATTTCTGGTCGCTGATCTTCCTGTACATCTGGGCCGGTCCGCACCACCTGCACTATACCGCGTTGCCTGACTGGGCGCAGACGCT
>DASPMK010000135.1:0-17584 GCA_035627075.1 Azospirillaceae bacterium | reverse complement strand
GCCGGGCGGCGCGGCTTCACCACATTCGACGAGTTGCTGCCCCAGGGGGCTTTCGGCGTCACCGAGCTACAGGAGGTTCTGGGCAATATTCAGGGCACCCACGTCCTGGTGATCCTGGACGAGTACGACCGGGTGACCGACGTCGATCTGCGCGGCAAGCTGGCCGAACTGATCAAGAACCTGACCGACGCGGCCCTGCCGGTAACCTTGCTGGTGGTGGGGGTGGCGGAAGACTTGGACCAACTCCTGGGCCGGCATCCCTCCATCCAGCGGTCGCTGGTGGCGGTGCATCTGCCGTTGATGACCGACCGCGAGGTCGAGCGGATCGTGCTGGCGGGGGCGGAAAGCTGCGGCATCTCCTTCGGCCCCGGCGTGCGCGAAAGCATCGCCGGTTTTGCCAAGGGACTGCCTTATTATGCGCAGCTTATCAGCCTGCACGCGGCGCGCAGCGCGGTCGGGCGGGGCTCGACCCAGGTAAGCGCCGGTGATCTGGCCGTGGCGTTGCGCCGTTGTGTCCAGGAGGCGGAGAGGGGTGTGGTCGACGCCTACAACCAGGCCTTGGCCGACGATTCCGAGGGGCTGGTGTCGGATGTGGTCTTCGCCGCCGCCGCGGCGCAGTGCGATGAGTTCGGGATGTTCGATGCGCGCGCCCTGACCGAAGTGCCGCTTGGAATGAATGAGGAGGGGCGCGAACGCGGCTCCCTGTCGGCGTCGGCGGTGGAGAAGGGATTGATGGTGCTGCTCGATACCGGACGCGGCGGCCTTTTGCAGAAGGTGGCCGAGCCCGGAGGCTATCGTTACCGCTTCCGGCATCCCATGGTGCGGCACTACGTGCTGATGCGTCAGGCGGAAGCGCGGGGACTGGTGTGACGACGCGGCGGCAGCCGGTGAAGTTCCTTCACCGGCTGTCCAGCCGGGCATCATCGGAGCCACTATCCGCCCGGCGGTGATCTTCGGCTTTCCCGTTGGCTTCGTCGGGGTGGCGGCAATTTTGCAAATTGCGCCGCAAGTCGCCCAGGGACTGAGCGATTTGCCCAGTAAAATCAGTCCTTTGAATTTTATCGCCTTGATCGGCCCCCGTACGGTTCGCCAGCCCGTGGGAAGAGAACGGCTCTCTTATCAGCTTGGGGTAGCCCCCTTTGGCGCTGGCCATAAGGCAGGTGCCGGCCGAGCCTCTTCTGGCCATTTGCAAGTAAATTCCCCGGAAAACTTGGAATATCGGACAGTGTTGCGATAAATATCAAGCATAACGTAATACATCATAATGTGTGAGGTCCGCCTTTTTAAAACATCTTTTGCCATGTTTCAGTTTGTCTTGTGTCGTAGGTGTGGTTCCGTGGGTGGCGATCGAACACGGGTGGCACACATTTCGCATTACTGTCGGCGTGACGCCAAGGCATGGGAGGGCATCCAACGAAGGGGGATCAGCCGATTTGGCTTTGGGCATATACCTAATGAACATGCCAAGTAATCCCTCCGAGAGGTGTCTGAGGACGCGATACAGGAGTAAGCTCACCCAAAAGAGAAAAGGAATAGGCGAAACAAAACCGCCGCGAAATGGGGTATGATTTGTCACAATTTTGCCCGGCGAGGCGGTGTGTTTCTTTGGGTTTAGTCTAGGAACGCGGGAGTGGATGATGGAGACAGTCAAGGTTTTCCTGATCGATTCGAACAAGCTCTTCCGGGAGGGTTTGAAGCGCCTCCTGGATGACTCGCCCTTCCAGATCGTCTCGGAGGCGGGCAACCTGCGGGAGAGCCTGTCGATCGTCGAGGGGGGCTTGCGCCCCGATCTGATCCTGCTCGACCTCGTCAACGGTGGCGACGAGGAGGCGGAATCGATGCGGCGGCTCCGGGGGCTTCTGCCCGAGGCGCGCATCGTGATTCTCACGACCGATCTGTGTACCCGGCGTCTGGCCAACGCGCTGGAGGCCGGTGCGGACGGCTACCTGATGAAGGACCTGTCGTCGGATGCGCTGGCGCAGTCGCTGAAGCTGGTGATGATGGGCGAAAAGGTATTCCCGACCCATCTGGCGGCCCTGTTGATCAGCGGCCGGGTCAGCGGCAACGGTGTGGAGATGCCGGTATCGCGCAAGGGACTGTCGCAACGTGAGATCCAAATCCTGCGCTGCTTGCTGAACGGCGACTCCAACAAGATGATCGCCAACCACCTGAACATCACCGAGGCGACGGTGAAGGTCCACCTGAAGAGCCTGTTGCGCAAAATCAACGCGTCGAACCGGACGCAGGCGGCGATCTGGGCGTTGAACAACGGCATCGGCGGCGATATGGCCGCGCCGCAGACTCAACCGGGCACGACAACGGCCTCGATCGCTTGACGAGGCCGTTCCTGACCGGATTCGGATCGGACGAAAAAGCCGGATGAACAACCGGATACCGGCGGAAAACCGGAGCGGGCGGCGGGCGCCTTCAGTCGCCCGCCCCCGGTGCCGAACCCGCCGTTGACGATGACGGCGCCTGCATCGGTGGCGGCAGACGCCCGGCTTGGCGGGCTTCCTCCAGCATGCCCTGCTGACGGGCGGCGAACACACCGGCTTCCGTGCGGTTGCGGAAGTGCAGCTTCGACAGCACGCTGCGCACCATCGATTTTATGACGGCCTCCGACAGGTTCAGCCGGTCGGCGATGGTGCGGTTGTTGAGCCCCTGGCCCAACAGGCGCAGGGTTTCGAACTCGGTATCGGTCAGCCGCGGCAGGAGCGTCATGCGGATTTCATCGACCCCGAGGCGTGACAGAAACTGCTTGGGCATCAGGCAGTGGCCCTCAAGCCCCAAGTCGATCAATTCGTTGATGCGCTCGGCGTTGATATCCTGGAACACCCAGGCATCGGCAAACGCCAGGATATGCGCGGCGTCGAGGAGTTCCCGGCTCGACAGCACCACGACGATGCGCGACCGCCGCGACAGCCTCAGATACACCATCGGTTCGTTCTCGCGCAGAGCGGTGAACTGCTGCAAACCGATCAGGATGGCGTCCGGCATGACATTGCTTTGGTTCAGTTCGGCAATGTCGTGAAACACGGTGATGCGGTGCCGACCGGCTTTTTCCAGGGCGGCGACCAGCGTGTCGGTGACGTCTTCGTCATCCAGGACCAAGCAGACATGCATGGGCGTCACCGCATGCCGGGCCGATGTCGCTGCTTTCTCGTTCGTATATTCATTCGAGACATGCATTTCGCTGCTCTGGTCAGGGGTTGCAACGTTCCGTATCTCGCTTCCGAGCGCGACAGGCGAGCCGGTATGGAGTGCGGCAGATCAGGGTTTCAAAGCATTATTGGCATTTCTTCGTTGAACTGTTCGTTCTTCGAAAACCCCGTAAAAAAGAGGTCGGTTCTTTCTTAAGCTGAAAAATAAGATAGCTGATGAATTTCTGGGGTCAAAACAGAAAACAGATGAATCGTGGTGTTGATGAGATAACTCCGTTGGAGATGGCTGGTGAAAAAAGGGATGCCAAAAGACGCGCCGACTACACTGGCGCGCCTTTGAGGTATCACATAGGTATCTGTTAGGCGGGATTGTCGCCCAATGAAGGCTTGCAGGGTCTAATTATCTTGCTGCATAGCGAAATGATAACCAAGTTTATCTGGTCTTGCTAGAGATTGTTTGTCGGAAGTGCAACAACTGTAGCCGGGATGCCATAGCCGCGACTGTGAGGGCGCCCGCGAGGGCCTGCTTGGCGGCGGGACGCCGTTCAATCGCCCGATGGGGCGACGGAAAGAGTGATTGCAGATGAAGGCCCAAGGTCTTACCTTTGCGAGAAATATGAGAAGGATGGATCGCCATCTCTCTTGCCGCGCCTCCGGGTACTACGAAAGGGCGTGGGTGGAAAGGCGCCGGTGTGCTTACGGACATCGTACCGTGTTTTGACAATCCAATCCGTGATGGCGATAATCAGTGCTTGAGAGATTTCTGTCGTAAAAAAAGCGAGGCCCCAAGGCCAGGGTTTGATGCCTAACGGACCCGGCGGAACGGAGTGCGGAGAGTCATGAAGATCCTCATCGGCGACGACCATCTCTTATTCCGTGAGGGGTTGCGGCGGCTGCTCGATCAGCTGGACCCCCAGGCGGTGTTCTCCGATGCCAGCACTTTCGGCGAAATGCTTGCCCACTGTCAGTCCGGCGCGCCCTTCGATCTGATTCTGATCGATCTGCAAATGCCCGGCTGGCCCGGCTTTTCCGGCCTGTCGCAAATCCGCAACCTGTTGTCGTCGACGCCGCTGGTGGTCGTGTCGGCGTCCGAAAGCCATGCCGACATGCGGGCGGCGCTGGAGCATGGAGCGGCCGGTTTCATCCCCAAATCGTCCAGCGTCAAGGTGATGCTGAGCGCGCTTCATCTGGTTTTGTCGGGGGGCGTCTACGTGCCGCCGGCCGCGCTGAACTCTTTCGGCAACGCGCCCGCCGAGGCGGGAATTCCCCCGCTGCCCGATCGCCAGGGCGGACATCACGGGCTCACCCAGCGCCAATGGGAAGTGCTGACGTGCTTGCGGGAAGGCAAGTCGAACAAGCAGATCGCGGCCGAACTTGGGTTGTCCGAAGGCACGGTGAAGATCCACGTTACCGCCATCTTCAAGTCGCTCGGCGTCAAAAATCGCACCCAGGCGGTAATCGCCGCCACGGAAATCCAACGTTGACGGTTTCGCCTGGACCGTCTCGGGACAAAGGAGAGGGTAGGAATGGCGGCTGAAACCCCGGTGTGCGACTTCGGCTGGAAGGCGAAAGACTTCCGGTTGCCCGGTGTGGACGGCAAGACCCGTACGCTGGCCGACGTGGCCGGGCCGAAGGGGCTGTTGGTGATGTTCATCTGCAATCACTGCCCCTATGTGCGCTCGGTGATCGACCGCATCGTCCGCGACGTGACGGAGCTTCAGGGCCGCGGCATCGGGGCGATCGCCATCATGTCCAACGACACACAGGCCTATCCCGAGGACGGCTTCGACAATATGAAGCGTTTCGCCGCCGATCACCGCTTCACCTTTCCCTATGTCCTCGATGAGGCGCAGGATGTGGCACGCGCCTGGGGGGCGGTATGCACGCCGGACTTCTTCGGCTTCAACGCCGATCGGGAGTTGCAATACCGCGGCCGGCTCGACGCCTCGCGCAAGGAGGCGGTGCCGGGAGCCCGGCGCGACCTGTACGAGGCGATGCTCCAGGTGGCCGAAACGGGGCGGGGACCGGCCGATCAGATCCCCAGCATGGGGTGCTCCATCAAGTGGAAGACGGCCTAGCCGAATGGGCAGTGCTTGACCCGAGCCGGGGCGTCTGGTATCGGGCCGAACCGGAACACGAATGAGGGCCGCCCGTCATACGGCAGGCCCGGAAGCACCGAGCCATGTCTGACATTTTCCGCGAGATCGACGAAGACCTCCGCCGCGACCGGATGGAGAGGGTGTGGAAACGCTACGGCGGCATTCTGCTGGCCGGGGCGATCACGATCGTCGCGGCCACCGGCGGCTGGGTCGCTTGGGACAGGTGGCAGACGCAACGCCAGTCGGAGACGACTCAGCGTCTCGTGACAGCGCTGGCCACCGAAGATACGGCGGCGCGGCTCAATGACCTCTCCGCCTTTGCCGCCCAGGCCCCGACCGGCCCGGCCACGCTCGCCCGGCTTTACGAGGCGGGACTGCGCGCCCAGCAAGGTGACGCCAAGGCGGCGATAGCGCTTTACGATCAGGTTGCCGCCGATGGGGCGACGGAAGGCGTATGGCGCGATCTCGCCACGCTTTTGTCGGTGATGCATCAGGTAGGGTCGGGCGACGCCGTGGCGCTTCAGGCGCGGATCACGCCCCTGTCGGCCGACGCCAATCCGTGGCGCCACTCGGCGCGCGAGGTGATGGCGCTGCTGGCGCTCCAGGCCGGCGACACGGCGCGCGCGCGGACTCTTTTCCAGCAACTGGCGGACGACGCCGACGCACCCGCCGGAGTGCGCGGGCGCGCGGGCGATTTAGCTGCCCAATACGGTGCCGAACAGGAAGGCAAGAGCTGATGATCCGCAAGCCTACCCGGCGGTTGAAGCCCGCCCGCCTGCTTCCCGCCACCGCCTTGGCTCTGCTGCTTGCCGGCTGCGGCACCGCCGACTGGTTCGGCGACAACGAGACGCCGCCGCTGCCCGGCAACCGCGTCCCCGTTTTGCAGCTCAGCCACAAGGTCGAGCCCGATCCCCGCGTCGCCGCCACACCGCTGGCCCTGCCGGCGCCGGCGCGCAACGTCAGTTGGCCGCAGCCGGGCGGCAATCCCGATCACGCCATGGGCAATCTGGCGCTGGGCGACAGCCTGAAGGAAGCGTGGCGGAGCGATATCGGCGCCGGTTCGTCGAGCGGCCAGCGCATTCTGGCCCGTCCGGTGGTGGCCGATGGCCGGGTGTTCACGATGGATGCCGACAGCACCGTCTCGGCGATCGACGCGGCCTCGGGCCGGTTGGTGTGGGGGGTGGGCCTGACTCCTGACAGCGAGGATAGCGGCGCCATTGGCGGCGGCGTCTCGTTCGCCGAGGGTCGGGTCTACGCCGCTACCGGCTATGGCGAGGTGGTGGCGCTGGAGCCGGCCACCGGCAAGGTACTGTGGCGCAAGAAGGTCAGCGGCCCGGTGCGCGGCGCCCCGACGGTGACGGGCGGCCGCGTCTTCGTTGTCACCATCGACAACCAGTTGGTGGCGCTGGCCGCCAACGACGGCGCCAATCTGTGGAGCCACACCGGCATCCTGGAACAGGCAGGCCTCCTGGGCGCCTCCAGCCCGGCGGCCGACGGCGGCATCGTCATCGCCCCCTACACCTCGGGCGAACTGGTGGCCCTTCGCGTGGAGAATGGCCGGGTAGCATGGTCGGACACGCTGGCTTCGGTGCGGCGCGTCGATGCCCTGTCCAATCTCGCGGACATCCGCGGCCTGCCGGTGATCGATCGCGGGGTGGTGCTGGCGGTCAGCCATTCCGGCCGCATGGCCGCCATCGACGAACGCACGGGTGCCCGCATCTGGGACCAGGAGATCGGCGGCGTCGAGACGCCATGGGTGGCCGGCGACAACGTCTTCGTCATCACCGCCGACAACGAGGCGGTGGCGCTGGACCGCAAGACCGGCCGGGCGCGTTGGGTGGAGGCGCTGCCCCGCTACAACGATCCCAAGGACCGTTCGGAACCCGTCATCTGGGCTGGCCCGGTGATGGGCGGCGGGCATCTGTGGGTCGTCTCCAACCGGGGCGATCTGTGGGCGCTTGATTCGGCCAACGGCAAACCGGTGCGGCAATCGCGTCTTCCCGATGGATCCACCTTGGCTCCGGTGATTGCGGACAACACCTTGTATGTTCTGACCGACAGCGGGACGCTGGTCGCCTACCGCTGAGCGGATTATTTGCACCTTGGTACCGTCGACCTGAGCCTCTCTCTCCCCCGGAAGGAGAGAGAGACAGGGTGAGGGTCAGGTCGACGTTCGAAAGTTGCAAGCGCTCCTGGAGCGCGCGGAGTAACCCATGTCGTTCACCGTTGCCATCGTCGGCCGACCCAATGTCGGCAAGTCGACGCTTTTCAACCGTCTGGCCGGCAAGAAGCTGGCGCTCGTCGATGACACGCCGGGAGTGACCCGCGACTGGCGGGCGGCTCCGGCGCGTCTGGCCGGAATCGAGTTTACCGTGGTCGACACGGCGGGCCTGGAGGAGGCGTTCGACGACAGCCTGGAGGCGCGAATGCGCCGCCAGACCGAGCAGGCACTGGCCCGCGCCGATGTCGCGCTGCTGCTGGTCGACGCCCGCTCGGGCGTCACGCCGATGGACCACCATTTCGCCGACTGGCTGCGCAAGCAACCGACGCCGGTGATTCTGGTCGCCAACAAGTGCGAGGGCAAGCCGGGGCTGCCCGGCCTGCTGGAAGCCTACGAACTGGGCCTGGGCGATCCGGTGCCGTTGTCGGCCGAGCACGGCGAGGGCATGGCCGATCTGGTCGAGGCCCTGCTGCCCTACATCCCGCCCGAACCGGAGAAGGAATTCGTCGACGAGGCCCCGGAAGGCCCGGAGGCGGACGATCGGCCCAAGGCTCTCCAGTTGGCCATCGTCGGCCGCCCCAACGTCGGCAAGTCGACGCTGCTCAACAGCCTGATCGGCGAGGAGCGGGTGCTGACCGGGCCGGAGGCCGGCATGACCCGCGACGCCATCGCCGTGGAGTGGATGTGGCGTGACCAGCCGGTCCGCCTTGTCGACACCGCCGGTCTGCGCCGCCGGGCGCGCGTCGACGACAAGCTGGAAAAGCTGGCGGTGGCGGACACGTTGCGCGTCATTCGGATGGCCCACGTTGTGGTGCTGTTGATGGACGCCGAAGCCATCCTGGACAAGCAGGACCTTACCATCGCCCGCATGGTGATCGACGAGGGCCGGGCGCTGGTGATCGCCGTCAACAAGTGGGACTCGGTGCCCGACCGGCAGGCGGCGCAGCAACAGCTCCAGGACCGGCTGGAGGCGTCGCTGGCCCAGGTGCGCGGCGTGGCGACGGTGACCATCTCGGCCTTGAAGCACCAGAAGCTGGACGACCTGCTGGACGCCTGCCTGGGGGCTTACGACGTGTGGAACCGCCGCGTTTCCACGTCGCAGTTGAACCGTTGGCTGGAGGAGGTGACTTCTCATCATCCGCCGCCGCTGGTGGATGGCCGGCGCGTCAAAATCCGCTTCATGACCCAGGTGAAGGCGCGTCCGCCGACTTTCGCCCTGTGGGTGAACAAGCCGCTCGACCTGCCGGAAACCTACCTGCGCTATCTCATGCAGGGCCTGCGCGACGCCTTCGAGATGCCGGGCGTGCCCATCCGCTTCCTGACGCGCAAGGGCAAGAACCCCTATGCCGACGACGAGCGGTGACGCCGGCCGGTTGCGCCTGATCGAAAGCCCGCAGAACGGCCAGTTCAAGCTGTGGGAAGCCGTTCTGGAGAGCCGGGGGCTGAAGAAGCACGGGCGGTTCATCCTGGCGGGTCGCAAGACGGTACCGGAGGCGCTGGCCCGCCACCCCGACCGCTTCCAGGCGGTGCTGGTGGCCAGCCCGCAGCAGATCGCCGGCTGGCACCTGCCGCCGTCGCTGGAGCGCTACCAGTTGAGCCGGCCGCTGTTTGACCGCCTGGACGTCTCCGGCACCGGCTTTCCCTTGCTGGTGGGCGCGGTGCCGGAGCTTGTCACTCTCGATCTCGGCCAGCCGCCGCGGGGGCTGGAGGTTGTGGTGGCCCTGGGCGATCCCAACAACCTGGGCGCGCTGTTGCGTAGCGCGGCGGCTTTCGGCGTGTCGCGGGTGATTTTGATGGCCGAGGCTGCCCACCCCTTCCATCCCAAATGCCTGCGCGCGGCGGCCAACGCCCAGTTCGAGCTGCCCTTGTGCCGGGGATCGGCCTGGGCCGATCTGAACCGGGCGGCCGGGCCGGTGCTGGCGCTGGACGCGCGCGGCGACGATCTCGGCGGCTTCCCCTGGCCGCGCGACATGCGTCTGGTCTTGGGCGAGGAAGGGCAGGGGCTTCCGCCCGACCTCCAGGCTCGGCGGCTGGCCATCCCGACCACCGGGGCGGTCGAGTCTCTGAACGCTACCGTGGCGGCCAGCCTGGCCCTGTTCAGCTATTTCCTGAAGAGTCGCTGACAGGTCTTCTTCTGAAAAACGGTTGCATCGGTTTCACCCGGTTGCAGCCCCGTCCGGTGATAGGGTGACCGGAACCCCCGCCTTTCCTCGCTGTTCTGCACGGGCGGAACACCGACGCAGCAAGGGGGCAGGGCCATGGCCGATTTACCCGACAGGACACAAGGTCACGCGCGGCAAGATACCCAGGCGGGATTGGCCGAGCGGTGGACCGAAATCGCTGGCGGCGTGGTGCTGGCCGCCGCCGGCTACCGGCGGGGTGGGATTCGCGGAGCGGTAATGGCGCTGGCCGGCGGCGGGTTGGCTTGGGCTGGGTTGTCGGGGGTGTCGGTGGTTCGCTCGGCCCGTCGTATCGGCGTCGATCTGGAGGGCGTGCAGGGGCGGGTGACGGAGTGGCTACCGGCCGCTGACAATAGCCCCTCCATCTCGGTCGAGCGTTCGGTGACCATCCAGCGTCCGGCCGCCGATCTCTACCGCTTCTGGCGCGACCTCTCCCATCTGCCCAGGTTGATGGAGCACCTGGAGCGGGTGGACGTGATCGACGAGCGCCGCTCGCACTGGGTTGCCTGGGGACCGGGCGAGCAACCACTGGAGTGGGACGCCGAGATCACCCGCGACGAGCTCGACCGCCTGATCTCCTGGCGCTCGGTGGGCAAGGCGGACGTGGACAGCGCCGGCACCGTCAGCTTCCGCCCGGCGCCCGGGGGGCGCGGCACGGAGGTCCGGGTGGAGATGACCTATTCGAACCCGGCCGGGGCGGTGGGACGTGCCGTGGCGCGGCTGTTCGGCAAGGAGCCGGACCAGATGCTTCGCGAGGCGCTGCGTCATTTCAAGCAGATCATGGAAGCGGGCGAGGTTCCCAGCGTCGAGGCGCAGCCGGCGGGCAATCGGGGCTGGCGGGAGATCGAGGGATGAGGGCCCTGTGTTGGAACGGGGTCAACGACCTGCGGGTCGAGACGGTGCCCGATCCGGAAATCCTGAACCCGCACGACGCCATCATCGAGGTACGGCTGTCGTCGGTGTGCGGGTCGGACCTCCACCTGATCGACGGCTATATCCCGACCATGCGGGCGGGCGACGTCATCGGCCACGAGTTCATGGGCGTGGTGGTGGACACCGGCCGCGAGGTGAGCAGCCTGCGGCGCGGCGACCGGGTGACCGTCGTCTCGATCATCGGCTGCGGCGGCTGCTGGTTCTGCCAGCACGACCAATGGTCGCTGTGCGACAACACCAACCCGAACGCCCATCTTCTGGAGAAGGTCTTCGGCCACTCTACCGCCGGCATCTTCGGCTACTCCCACGCCTTCGGCGGCTATGCCGGCAGCCACGCCGAATACATCCGGGTGCCGCATGCCGACCACGGCGTTTTCAAGGTGCCGGACGGGGTGACCGACGAGCAGGCGGTGTTTGTGTCGGACGCCGCGCCCACCGGCTTCATGGCCGCCGACATGGCGCAGATCGCGCCCGGTGACGTGGTGGCGGTGTGGGGTTGCGGCGGCGTGGGGCAGATGGCGATGCGTTGCGCCACGCTCTTGGGTGCCGAGCGGGTCATCGCCATCGACCGCTTTCCCGACCGGCTGGAACTGGCCAAGTCCAAGGCCGGAGCGGTGGAGGTGCTGAACTACGCCGAAACGGATATCTATGACGCGCTGATGGATAGCACCGGCGGGCGCGGCCCCGACGTGTGCATCGATGCGGTGGGCATGGAGGCCCATGGCACCGGCGTCGACTACCTCTACGATCGTACCAAGCAGGCGCTGAGGATGGAAACCGGCCGCGCCACCGTGCTACGCGAAATGGTCGAGTGTTGCCGCAAGGGCGGGACCCTGTCGATCGTCGGCGTCTACGGCGGCTTCCTGGACAAGTTCCCGATGGGGGCGGCCATGAACAAGGGGCTGACCTTCCGCATGGGCCAGCAGCACGGCCAGCGCTACGCCGAGCGGCTGTTCTCCTATATCCAGGCCGGTGCGCTCGATCCTTCCTACATGCTGACGCACCGGATGGCTCTGGAAGAAGCGCCTTGGGGCTACCGGCTGTTCAAGGAGAAGACCGACCGCTGCCTGCGGGCCGTGTTCGAGCCCAGAGGGCGGGTGTGAAAGTCTACCAACGAGAGGACGACACCGCCATGCCGGAAACCACCAACCAGACGGTCGTCATCACCGGCGCCACGGCCGGGGTGGGCCGGGCGACTGCTTTCGCCTTTGCCCGCCGGGGCTGGCGGGTGGGTCTGGTGGCGCGCGGGCAGGAGGGATTGGAAGGGACGGCGGAGGAGGTGCGGTTGGCCGGCGGCACTCCGCATATCCTCAAGGCCGACGTCACCGATCCGGCGCGCGTGGAGGAAGTCGCCGATGAGGCGGAGCGGGTGTTCGGCCCCATCGACGTCTGGGTCAACGCCGCCATGGCCAACATGTTTTCGCCATTCGAGGAGATGACGCCCGAGGAGTTCCGCCGCGTCACCGAGGTGACGTACCTTGGCACTGTCCACGGCACGCTCGCCGCCCTGAAGCGCATGCGCGCGCGCGACCACGGCACCATCGTGCAGGTGGGGTCGGTGGCCTCGTATCGGGCGATTCCGCTGCAATCGGCCTATTCCGGTGCCAAGTTCGCCGCCCGCGGCTTCACCGACGCCCTGCGTTGCGAGCTTCTCCACGACCGCAGCCGGGTGCGGCTGTCCATGGTGCAACTGCCTTCGATCAACACGCCGCTGTACGATTGGGCGCGCTCTCGGCTGAGCCATCTGCCGCGCCCGTTTCCGCCGGTGTTCCAGCCCGAGGTGGCGGCTCACGCCGTAGTCCGGGCGGCCATGGAGGGACCGCGCGAGATCTGGGTGGGGCGGCAGGCGGTACAGGCGATCATCGGCGCCTTTCTTGCCCCCGCCACCCTCGACCGCATGTTGGCGCGGCGCGGCTGGTCCGATCAAATTTCCCACGACGTCGGCGGACCCGACCGTTCGGACAACCTGTTCGAGCCGACTTTCGGTGCCGCTCCCCATGGTCGTTTCACCGGCGAGGCGGAGTCACAGGCGATCGAGGTGGTGCCGGAGATGCCTAACCCCTTGCGCCCGGTGGCCGAGGCTTCCCTTCTCGGCTTCGGGTTAGCGGCGATGACCTTCGGCGGCATCGTCCGCCGTCTCACCGGCGCCTGAAAAAGCGACGGCCCGGAAGCGGTATCGCCCCCGGGCCGGTCTCCATGTCCCTGTCCGCTGTCTTGCGATCCGACCGTTTGATCTTTTTGTCTTCGCGGCCTGCTGTCTCTGATGGAAACAATATCCCGCCCATGTTGCTGACATGTAAGCGCGATGTGAAAGAGATGTGAATGGCGGATCTTTCTCGTGCTACCCTGCCGCGACCGGCCATGCGGTCGTTCTCCAAGGGAGTCGGGAATGGTGCCTCTCGTTGCCGCCGCCGCATTCTGGATCGCGTTGCACCTTCTCATCGCCGGACCGTTGCGGCCGGCGCTGGCCGGACGGCTGGGGGAAAAGGGCTTCCAGGCGGTGTTCTCCATTCTCAGCCTCATCGGGCTGGTCGCCCTGGTACTGGCCTACCGCGCCGCGCCCTTCGTTCCGGTGTGGGAGCCGGGAAGGGTGGCGGTTCACGCGGCGATGACGCTGGTCTTGGTGGCGTTCCTCCTGCTGGTCTACGCGGTGTCGCCCTCCAACCCCACCTCGACGGCGGCCGGCGTTCAGCCAGCGGGCGAACTGCCGGTGACGGGCATCACCCGCATCACCCGCCATCCCATGCTATGGGCTTTTACCCTATGGGCGGTGGCGCATCTCCTGGCCAACGGCGATCTGGGGGGTATCCTGCTGTTCGGGTCGGTGCTGGTGACGGCGCTCAACGGCATGGTGTCGATCGATCGCAAGCGCGCCCGCCGCTTTGGCGCGACCTGGGACGCCTTCGCCGCCCGGACCTCGCGCTTGCCCTTCGCCGCGATTCTGGGCGGCCGCAATCAATTGAAGCTGGGCGAAATGTCGGTGATCCGGCTGGTGATGGGGATGGTGTTGTTCGCCGCCTTCCTGCACCTGCACCGGACGCTGTTCGGGGTATCGCCGCTCGACTGGTAATAAAGGCGAGGGTGGAACCGGCGCATGGCGGCATCCGTTGAACGGGCAACATCGCTGCCCGAACCGCTGTTCCCGGAGGCCCCATGGACCTCGACCCGCTGTTGCTCTCGCGCATCCAGTTCGCCTTCACGGTGTCGTTCCATATCCTGTTCCCGGCCTTCACCATTGGGCTCGCGGCGTGGATCGTGGTGCTGGAGGCGCGGTGGTACATCACCGGGCGCCACATCTATTTCCGCCTGTCGGAGTTCTGGACGAAGATTTTCGCCATCTCCTTCGGCATGGGGGTGGTGTCGGGCATCGTCATGTCCTACCAGTTCGGCACCAACTGGAGCCGGTTTTCCGACATCACCGGCAACATCCTCGGTCCCTTGATCCAATACGAGGTGGTGACCGCCTTCTTTCTGGAAGCCACCTTCCTCGGCATCTTGCTGTTCGGGCGCCAGAGGGTATCGCCCGGCATGCATTTCTTTGCGGCGTGCATGGTCAGCCTGGGCACGCTGTTGTCGTCGTTCTGGATTTTGTCGGCCAATTCCTGGATGCACACACCCGCCGGGTTCGAGTTCCGCGACGGCAGGTTCTTCGTCGCCGACTGGTTCCAGGCGATCTTTAACCCGTCGTTTCCCTACCGCTTTTCCCACATGGTGACGGCGACCTTCCTGACCACGGCCTTCGTGGTGGCGGGGGTGAGCGGCTGGCATCTGCTGAAACGTCGCTTCATCGAGCACGCGCGCATTGGTTTTTCCATGGCGCTGGGCCTGATCACGGTGCTGGCGCCGGTGCAAATCATCCTGGGCGACCTGCACGGTCTTAACACCTTCAAGCACCAGCCGCTCAAGATCGCGGCCATGGAAGGCAACTGGGACACGGCTTCGGCGGCGCCCCTGATCTTGTTCGCGATACCGGATGAGCAGGCCGAGACCAACCATTACGAGATGTCGATCCCGCAACTTTCCAGCTTCATCCTGACCCACGAGATGCAAGGGCAGGTGCCGACGCTGAAATCCTTCCCGCCGGAAGACCGGCCCAACGTGCCGGTGGTATTCTTTGCCTTCCGCATCATGGTGGGTCTGGGCGTCGTGATGCTGTCGATGGGGCTGATCAGCCTGATCCTGCGTATCCGGGGGCGGCTGTACGAGACGCGGTGGTTCCATCGGTTGGCGGTGGCCTGCCTGCCCATCGGCTTCATCGCCCTGCTCGCCGGCTGGTTCACCACCGAGGTAGGGCGCCAGCCCTGGGTGGTTCACGGACTGGTCCGCACCGCGCAGGCCGCCAGCCCGGCCTTGACCGGCACGGCGGTGATGAGTTCGCTCACCATCTTCATTGTCGTCTATGCCCTGATCTTCAGCGCCGGGACGCTCTATATCGTTCGGGTAATCCGCTTCGGGCCGAAGCCGCCCGACGACGCGGTGGCACCCGAGGCGATGCGCGAAGCCAAGCATTCCAAGCGCCCCTTGTCGGTGCCCGAGGAGGGCTTCGGTCCGGCGGAATAGGGCGGAAATAGAGGGAAAGCGCCAATGCCCATCGGCATCGACCTGCCGCTCATCTGGACCGGCATCATCGCCTTTGCCGTGTTCATGTACGTGCTGATGGACGGCTTCGATCTTGGCGTCGGCATTCTTTTTCCCTTCGCGCCCAGCGAGGAGGACCGGGATGTGATGATGAACACGGTCGCCCCGGTGTGGGACGGCAACGAGACATGGTTGATCCTGGGCGGGGCGGGATTGTTCGGCGCCTTTCCTTTAGCCTATGCGGTGGTGCTGCCGGCCATGTACCTGCCGATCCTGCTCATGCTGATCGCGCTGATCTTCCGTGGCGTCGCCTTCGAGTTCCGCTTCAAGGCCGGTCCGCGCGACCGACGGCTGTGGACCGCCGCCTTCGCGCTGGGCTCCATCTTCGCCACCTTCGCGCAGGGGCTGGTGCTGGGTGGTTTCATCCAGGGCATCCGGGTGGAGGGACGCGACTTCGCCGGCGGCATCCTCGACTGGCTCAGCCCTTTCAGCGTGATGACCGGCTTGGGCCTGATCGCCGGCTACGCGCTGGTCGGCGCGGCGTGGCTGGTGTGGAAGACGGAAGGACTGTTGCAGGATTGGGCCTTCCGGCTGGCGCGGCTGCTGCTGTTCGCCGTGCTGTTCTTCATCGTGCTGGTCAGCCTGTGGACGCCCCTCTTCAACGACGCGGTGGCGGAACGTTGGTTTTCCTGGCCCAACATTCTCTACTTTTCACCAGTGCCGGTGGTGACGCTGCTGCTGGCGGTGTGGATGCTTCGATCGCTCAACCGCTTCGACGAGGTGCTGCCCTTCTTCCAGTCGGTGGGCCTGTTCCTCCTGTCCTACCTGGGGCTGGCGATCAGCCTGTGGCCCAACCTGATCCCGCCCTCCATCACCCTATGGGAAGCCGCCGCCCCACCCGAGACGCAAATCTTCCTGCTGGTCGGCGTGGGAACCTTGCTGCCGGTGATCGTGGGATATACCGCGTTTACCTATTACGTCTTCCGGGGCAAGGTGCGGCGGGCGGCGGGATACCATTGAGCGCCCTGTCGTGCTTGGCCTGCCCCAAGAAAAAGCCCCCTCCCGTTCGGAAGGGGGCGAGGAGGTCGGGAGCATCGGAAGAGGTCATTTGACGCGCGGAAGGACCTCGAACTGGTGATAGGGAGGCGGGGAGGAAACCGTCCATTCCAGCGTCGTGGCGCTGGGCCCCCAGTAGTTTGCCCCCACCCGCTTGCCGGCCCACAACGTGTAGAACACGGAGAGCAGGAACATGAAGTGGCCGGAAAACGACAGGTACGCGCCGATCGACGACACCATGTTCCAGCCGGCAAAGACGTCGGGATAATCGGGAATGCGGCGCGGCATTCCCGCCGTGCCCAGGAAATGCTGGGGGAAGAACAACAGGTTGGCACCGATAAAGGTCAGGTAGAAGTGAATCTTGCCGAAGAGTTCCGGATACTGGCGACCGGAAATCTTGCCAATCCAGTAGTACCAGCCGGCGTAGATGGAAAATACCGCGCCCAGGCTCAGCACGTAATGGAAGTGGGCGACGACGTAGTAGGTGTCGTGCAGCGTGCGGTCGACGCTGCCGTTGGCCAGCACGACACCACTTACCCCGCCTATGGTGAACAGGATGATGAAGCCGAGGGCGAACAGCATCGGCGTCTTCAGTTCAATGGACCCGCCCCACATGGTGGCGATCCACGAGAAGATCTTGATGCCGGTCGGCACGGCGATGATCATCGTTGCCGCTGTAAAGTAGGCGTTGGTGTTCACGTTGAGGCCGACGGCGAACATGTGGTGTGCCCACACCACGAAGCCGACGACGCCGATGGAAACCATGGCATAGGCCATGCCGAGGTAGCCGAAGATCGGCTTGCGCGAGAAGGTCGAGATGATGTGGCTGATGATGCCGAACCCCGGCAGGATCATGATGTAGACCTCGGGGTGGCCGAAGAACCAGAACAGATGCTGGAACAGGATGGGATCGCCGCCGTTGGCCGGGTCGAAGAAGGCTGTACCGAAGTTGCGGTCGGTCAGCAGCATGGTGATCGCCCCGCCCAGCACCGGCACCGCCAGCAGCAGCAGGAACGCCGTCACCAGCATGCCCCAGCAAAACAGCGGCATCTTGTGCAGCGTCATGCCCGGCGCGCGCATGTTCAGGATGGTGGTAATGAAATTAATCGCCCCCAGCACCGACGAGGCGCCCGCCAGGTGCAGCGAGAAGATTGCCATGTCCACCGATGGTCCCGGATGCCCGGTGGCGGCGGACAGAGGCGGGTATATGGTCCATCCCGTACCGGCCCCGACACCGACGAAGGCCGAGCCCAGCAGCAGCAGGAACGCCGGGACGAGCAGCCAGAAACTGATGTTGTTGAGGCGTGGAAACGCCATATCCGGCGCGCCGATCATGAGCGGCACGAACCAGTTGCC
>DASPMK010000134.1:0-7454 GCA_035627075.1 Azospirillaceae bacterium | reverse complement strand
CCAGTAGGAGCGGTGGACCTGGAGCCCGGGCAGACCGGCCAGTTCCACCACGGCATCGCGCAGGCGCATCAGGACAAGATCGCTGCCCAGCAGGGTGTGGATGCGGACATAGTGGTCCTCCATTTCCAGCGCCAGCAGGTCCTGACCCAGCCTTTCCGGGATACGACGCAGGAAGGCCGTCGCCGCCGGACTGTTCGCCTCCCCGTATGTCTCGCCGCCCCCGGTGCCGGCGGCGGGCACCGGCATATAGCGTTGCACGAAGGCCGGCACGATGCCGAACACCGCACCGTACCGCCGCAGCTCGATCCACATCGGCAGCGCCGCCGTCACCACGGTCAGCACCACGACGTACACGTACACCTCGGCGATACCGGCGATGGTGAGCGGCAGGATGTCGCGTGCCGACCGTTCGACCGTAAGGACGACGGCCGTCTGGAAAACGCTGCCGACCAGTTCGGCGGCGATCAGCGTTTTCCACCAGTTGCCGCGGGTGGGCGTACGTAACGCGAAGGCCACGCGGACCACCACCTCGTAGACCACGAAGCCCGGCAGGATCATCAAGGTCCAGTACACCAGCCGTCCACCCAGACCGAAGTCGGTGAAGGTGCCGAACGGGCCGATCACCGCCAGCACCAGGCTCACCACGGTGGCGATGACACCATGCCGGAGCAGGTGGGCGGGCCAGCCTTCCAGAGGTGTCAGGAATATCGGTTCGCGTATCGTCAAACGCGGGTCTCCTCGCTTCGCGAAAGAGGATCGGCGGCTGGTGCAACGGCGCTGGCGGGACGTCCAAGGTCCATGGCACAGCAACGCCCACACCGCATTCGTCGATCTCAGGAGCAACACTCCATGAAAACCGGGCTTCGTCCCCTGGTCCTCGCCCTTGCCGCCCTTGGGCCGGCGGCAGTCCAAGCCGGAGAAATCCGCGTCACCGTCAAGGGAGTGCGCAGCGCCCAAGGCAAGGTGATGGCCGCCCTGTACGACAGCGCCGAGGCGTACGCCGGAAAGAACCGCCGCGACGGACTGGAGCTGACTGCCCGGCCGGGAGACGTACAGGGTGTTTTCATCACTCTGCCACCCGGCCGATACGGGATCGCCGTGTATCACGACGAGAACGGCAACGGCAAGCTGGACTACAACCTCTTTGGTGTGCCGTTGGAAGGTTTCGGGTTCAGTCGCGACGCCGTAGGCGACATGGCGCCGCCTTCCTTCGACGCGACGGCATTCACGGTGGACGGCAACGCCGTCCTGCCGGTCGGCCTGACCCTGCGGTACTGACGGGAGGACGTGCCATGAACCGACGCGATTTCCTTAAGGCGACGGGTAGCGCGGCGCTGCTGGCCGGCTTGCCGCTGCCGGCGCTGGCCGTCAACCCGGCGGTGGACGACTGGGCAGCCGCCTTCCATCAGGCGATGAAAACCAGACCGTGGCTGGCCGGATGGGCCGGGCAAACCGGCGACCGGGCCGTACCGGCGTTGATGGCGGAGGGGCGCCTGCCACCAGGGCTCAACGGCACCTACTACCGCAACGGTCCGGCCGGGCACGAGATCGCCGGCCTGCGCTATCGCCACTGGTTCGATGCCGACGGCATGGTTCACGCCTGGAAGCTGGGGCCGGAGGGGGCGAGCTGGCGTTGCCGTTTCGTGGATACTCAGAAGCGGGCGCGCGAACAGGCCGCCGGCCGGGCGCTGGTGCCCGCCTTTGGCACGGTGCCCGAGGGGGCATCGACCATCCCCATGCCCGACACCATCAACCCCGCCAACATCAACGCCCTGCCCCACGCCGGAAAGCTGCTGGCCCTGTGGGAGGCCGGCTCGGCGTACGAGCTGGACCCGGAGACGCTGGAGACCAAGGGTGTCGTCACATGGCGCGAGGATTTGAAGGGCGTGGCCTTCTCCGCCCATCCCAAGGTCGAGCCCGACGGCACGCTGTGGAACTTCGGCGTGAACTACATCGACGGCCGCATGATCCTGTGGCGCGTCAACCCGGACGGCACCCTGCATACGGCGGCGGAAATTCCCGGCGCGCGGCACCTGGGTTTCCTGCACGACATGGCGGTGACCGAGCGGTCGCTGGTGTTCCTGCTGTCGCCGGTGATGCTGAGTCGCCCGCGCTTCCTCATGGGCAACTCGTTCCTCGACAGCCTGGACTGGGAGCCGGAGCGCGGCACCATCATCCTGGCCGTCGACAAAGACGATTTCAGTCGCCAGCGCCGTTGGCAACTGCCGGCCAGCTTCGGCTTCCACTTCGGCAACGCCTGGGAGGAGGCGGACGGCACCATCCGCTTCGACTACGCGCTGGCCGATGATGCCTCAGTGCTGTTCGACACCCTGCGCCATGTCATGCGCGGCGCCCTGGTGCCGCCCACCGCCCTGCCGCGTGAGACGATGGTCACCCTCAGCCCCAACGGTCGTTCCAGGGTCGAGGCGCTGGGGCCGGAGTTGGCGGAGTTCCCACGCGTCGATCCCCGCGTGGTCGGCCGGCGCAACCGGCAGATCTACCACCTCGCCCGCACGGTCGAGCGGGAGATGCCGCTGTTCAACGCCGTCATCCGGCGCGATCTGGAGACGGGGACGGCGGACGCCTTCGACTACGGCCCCGACACCCTGGCGGAGGAGCACGTTTTCGTACCCCGGCCGGGCGGGGCGGGGGAAACCGACGGCTGGGTCGTCGGCACCGCTCTGGACGTCAGGCGCGGGGCGACCGGCGTCAACGTGTTCGACGCTCGCCGACTTGCCGACGGGCCGGTGATGCGGGCCTGGTTGCCGTTCCCGGTGCCGCTCGGGCTCCACGGCAACTTTCACCTGGGATAAGGGATATCAGGACAGCTTCTTCTTGATCTCCGCCACATCGGCGAACAGGCGGGGCAGGCGAGCCAGCATCTTGAACTGCTCGAAGAACTTGGAGCGCTGGATGGCGGGATAACCCATCATCACCGATTTGGCCGGCACGTCGGTGCCCACGCCGGACATGGCGGCGATCACCGCGTCGTCGCCGATCCTTACATGGTCGGCGACGCCGACGCGCCCGGCCAGCACCACCCGGTTGCCGATCTCCACGCTGCCGGCGATGCCGGCATGGCCGCAGATCATGCACATCTGGCCGATCTGCACGTTGTGGCCGATCTGCACGAGGTTGTCGATTTTGGTGAAGCGTCCGACGCGGGTGTCGGAAATTGTGCCGCGGTCGATGGCGGCGTTGGCCCCCACCTCCACGTCGTCGTCCAGGATCACCGCGCCCAGCGAGTTGATGCGGCAGATGGCGGCGTTGATGGCGCCCACTTTGCCGGTGGCCTTGGCGGTTTCCACGCTGCCGGGCTCGGGCGTCACATAGCTGAAGCCGTCGCCGCCGATCGAGGCGTTGTGGTGCAGGATCACCCGGTTGCCGATGACGCAACGCTCGCCCACCCGCGCCCCGGGATGGAACAGGCAGTCGGCGCCGACGCGGGCCTCGGCCCCGATGGTGACGTGCGGCATCAGAATGGTGCGCTCCCCCACCACCGCCTTCGGCCCGACATAGACGAACGGGCCGATGGACACGCCCTCGCCGATCACCGCGTCCGTCGCCACGAAGGCCGAGGGGTGGATACCCGGTTCGGCGTGGACCGGCTTGTCGAACACCTGGGTCAGCCCGGCCATGGCGAAACGCGGCCGGTTGACGACAATCCAGCCCTTGAAGCGGCCTTCCGGCACCGCCGCCCCTTCCGCCACCATGGCGGCACCGGCACGGGTGGTTTCCAGCAGCGGCACCAGCGCCTTGTCCATCGCCAGCGCCAGATCGGCCGTTCCCTCGGCCTCGGCCGGGTGGACCGGGCGCGTGACCTCCATCGCGCCGTCCCCTTCGAAACGGGCACCAAGGGCGGCGGCAAGGTCGGCGAGCTTCATGGTATAAATCCTCGGGTACGGTCGAGCGCCGGGAAACTATCACGGGAAGCCCGTCCGGTCACTCCCCGGTCTGGATCAGCGCGCCGCGTTCCCGCGCCACATGGAAAGCCCACAGGAAGATGCCCCCCGCGCACACCATGTAGAACAGGTTCAGCCCCGCCGCCGCCGCGAAGTGGCCCCAACTGAACGCGCCCTGGAACAGCACCGCCCGCATGCCCTCGAACACATGCGCGCTGGGCAGCGCCCACGACAGCCATTGCAGCCACCCCGGCAGCACCGCCACGGGGTAGTACACCGCCGACACCGGCGCCAGCAGGAACACCACCGCCCAGGCCAGCCCCTCCGCGCCCAAGCCGTTCAACAAGATCAGCGAGGTGATGGCCAGCGCCAGCCACCAGCCCATGATCATCAGATTGGCAAAGAAGGCCAGCAGCGGCAGGCCGAGGTCGAACACCGAATAATCGAAGATGAAAATGGCCAGCAGCGCCGCCGGCACCACGCCGATCAGGGTGCGGATCAGGCTCATCACGAACAGGGCCGCCACCCACTCCACCGGCCGCAGGGGGCTGACGAACAGGTGGCCCAAATTACGACTCCAAAGCTCCTCCAGGAAGGAAATGGACACCCCCAACTGACCGCGAAACAGGGTGTCCCACAGCAGCACGCCGGCCACCAGCACGGCGCCGCCCTGCGCCACCCACGAGCTGGTGGTGGCCATGAACTGGCTGAGGAAGCCCCACATCAGCATCTGCATGGTTGGCCAATAGGCCAACTCCGCCATGCGCGGCCACGACCCGCGCAGCAGGTACCAGTAGCGCAACACCATGGCGCCGACGCGGCGGACGGCGAAGGCCGGGGCGTGGCTGGCGAGAACGGCGTCAATCCGCGGCATGGGCCACTCCGGCGCGGCGGTCGCGGGCGATGTCGAGGAACACGTCCTCCATCGTGTCGCGGCCATATTTGGCGAGCAGGGAATCGGGCGAGCCCCGGTCGACGATGCGCCCCTCGCGCATCATCAGCACGTCGTCGCACAGCCGCTCCACCTCCGCCATGTTGTGCGAGGCGAGCAGGATGGTGGCGCCCGACTCCCGACGGTAGTTTTCCAGATAGGTGCGTATCCAGTCGGCGGTATCGGGATCGAGCGAGGCGGTGGGTTCGTCCAGCAGCAGCACGGCGGGCTCGTTCAGCAACGCCTTGGCCAGCGCCACCCGCGTCTTCTGCCCGGCCGACAGCTTGCCCGCCGGCCGGTCGAGAAAGCGGGCGATGTCGAGCTGGTCGGCCAGATCGGCGATGCGGCGCTTGACGTGCCGCAGGCCGTAGAGATGGCCGTACACCACCAGATTCTCGGCCACCGTCAGCCGGTGCGGCAGATCCACGTAAGGCGAGGAGAAGTTCATGCGGTCGAGCACCCGGTGACGGTGGCGCGCCATGTCGGCGCCCAGCACCTCCACCGAGCCCTCGGTGGGCAGCAACAGGCCCAGCAGCATGGAGATGGTGGTGGTCTTGCCCGCCCCGTTGCCGCCCAACAGCCCGACGATGCGGCCGGGCTCGACGGCGAAAGAGACGCCGTCCACCGCAACCACATCCTTGAAACGCTTGGTCAAACGGTCGGTCTTGATGGCATAGTGAGACATGACCGGACAATATGGCGACCCACGGTGCGAAAGCGAGAGCCGGAAGACCGGCCATGCGGCCGGTGGGCGGCTCTGGAGGAAACGGCCCCGATGACGGACACCCGCGCCAGCAACCACGCCGACGCGCCCGACGAGTTGGACGATGACCCGGAAGACGGTCAGATCGACCGAAAATCGTCATCAAGCCCCCCCCCGCGCCGCCCGTCGTTGCGGTCGCCGCCGATCCTCAACCCGCTTGATGGCCGCGTGGCGTTGCGTACGCTGATCCTGATCCGCTGGATCGCCATCGCCGGCCAGCTCGCCTCGGTGCTGCTGGTCCACTTTGTGCTGGAGTACGCGCTGCCGATCGGGCCGGCGCTGGCGGCGGTGGGAGCGTCGGTGGCGCTCAATGCCGTCGCCATGGCCCAGCGCGCCGGCCGCCCCCGCCTGGCCGACCGCGATGCCGCCCTTTATCTCGGTTATGACACTCTCCAGCTCACCCTGCTGCTTTACCTGACCGGCGGCTTGTCCAACCCGTTCTCCGTGCTGCTGCTGGCCCCGGTCACGGTGTCGGCGTCGGTGCTCGCCCGACGCAGCGTGCTGACGCTGACGTTGTTGAACCAATGCTGCATCACCGTGCTGGCGCTGTGGCACTTCCCGCTGCCCTGGCCGTCGCACCAGGACCCGATCCAGGACCCGCTCTATTCCTTCGGCGTCTGGTTCGCCCTGTCGCTGTCATCGCTGTTCATCGCGGCCTATGTCTTCCGCGTCGCCGACGAGGCGCGGCGGATCAACGAGGCGCTGAACGCCACCCAGCTGGCGCTGGCGCGCGAGCAGCGGGTATCGGCGCTGGGCGCCTTGGCGGCGGCGGCGGCGCACGAACTGGGCACGCCGCTCGGCACCATCGTCGTGGTCGCCAAGGAGCTGTCGCACGACATCCCGGCCGACAGCCCCTGGGCGGAGGACATCGCGCTCCTGCAAAGCCAAGCCATGCGGTGCCGCCAGATCCTGGCCGACCTTGCCCGCAAGCCCGAGGCGGAGGGTGGCACTCCGTTCGATTGCCTGCCGCTGACCGCCCTGGTGGAGCAGGCCGCCGCCTCGCACCGCATGGCCGGCATTCTGCTGGACATCCGGCCAGCCGGTCCGGCCGGCGAGCCCGAACCCGTCGTCTGCCGCAGCCCCGAATTGATGCATGGTCTGGGCAACCTGTTGCAGAACGCGCTCCAGTTCGCCACCCGGCGGGTGACGGTGACCGCCGGCTGGGACCATCAGACGGTTTCCCTCACCATCATCGACGACGGCCCCGGCTTCCCGTCGCAGCTTTTGGGCCGAATCGGTGAGCCCTACATCTCGCAACGCGCGGAAAAAGGCGCCCACATGGGTCTGGGTATTTTCATCGCGCAAACCTTGTTGCAGCGCACCGGTGCGTCGGTCGAGTTCGGAAACAACCGGAGCGGCGGCGCCAGAGTTGTTTTGGTTTGGAATCGTGTTATCCTCGAAGCCGAAGGTTCCACCGGCGCGGCCTGACGGCCATTGCCGGTTGTTTTGGTAAAGAACCATCGGGATCTTAAGGAGGCACCGGGGAAGAAAATGGTACCCGAGGAAGGTCAGACTGTTGAGGCCCCAAAGCTGACGTTCACGGGCGATGCCGCCCGCAGCCTGCTGATCGTGGACGACGACGCGCCTTTTCGCACGCGGCTGGCCCGCGCCATGGAGCGCCGCGGTTTCGACGTGGTGGCGGTGGAAACCGTCGCCATGGGTATCGAATTGGCCCAGGAAGCGGCCCCTGCCTTCGCGGTGGTGGATCTGCGGCTGGGCGACGGTTCCGGCCTCGACGTGGTGAAGGCCCTGCGCGACGCCCGCCCCGACGCCCGCATCGTCATGCTGACCGGCTACGGCAACATCGCCACGGCGGTAGCGGCGGTGAAGGCCGGGGCGGTGGATTACCTGCCCAAGC
>DASPMK010000133.1:0-10556 GCA_035627075.1 Azospirillaceae bacterium | reverse complement strand
TTCGCGCTCTCGCCGTCGATCTTCGCCGGCAAGGTCGATGCCACCATCGGTGCCTTCCGCAATTTCGAGCTGAACCAGATGGAACTGGA
Source organism: Azospirillaceae bacterium (assembly GCA_035627075.1). Taxonomy (GTDB): domain Bacteria; phylum Pseudomonadota; class Alphaproteobacteria; order Azospirillales; family Azospirillaceae; genus DASPMK01. The sequence goes on along the minus strand of DASPMK010000133.1, from coordinate 10,467 downwards.
AAAGCGCCCCGGCCGCGCCTTCTTCCCCGAGGAGGAAGGGGTTCCGGCCTATGACGAACTGATCCTGGTCGCCAACAAGGCCCATCTGGATGATGCGCGCCTGCCCCGCTTCCTCGACGCCATCGAGCGCGCCAGCCTGTTCATCGCCAACCACCCCGAGGAGGGCTGGTGGCTGTTCGTCAAGAATCACGCGGACCTGAAGGACGAACTGAATCAGCGCGCCTGGGCCGACACGGTGCCGCGCCTGTCGATGAGCCCGGCGGCGCTGAACGCCGGCCGCTATGCCCGCTTCGGCGAGTTCCTGAAGAGCCGCGGCCTGTTGAAGGACGTGCCGGCGGTGGAGAGCTACACGGCGGTCATCCGATAGGACGGCCAGGGACGCCCGCCCCGGATGGCCAGTTGCCAAGGGGCGGCGCGGCCCCTAGCATGATTGGAAATGTCCCTCGGGAGTAGCCCGCCGTCATGCCCTTCAAGACGATTCTGCTCCATATGACCTGCGACGAGCGCCATGCCGCCCGGCTCAGCGCCGGGGTGTCGCTCGCCCGCCGTTTCGGCGCCTTTCTGGAGGTGCTGTATGTCGCCTCGCCGGTGACCATGCCGGCGGCGATCTCCGGCCGGGGCGCCTCTTACGCCTATCTGGCCGAGGCCACCGCCATCGCCCGCGAGAAGGCGGACGAGGTGGAAAAGGAAGTCCGCCGCGCCTGCAAGGACATTTCGTTCTCCTGGACGGTCGTCGAGGGCGACCACGTCGACCGGCTGGCCGAACGGGCCGACTATGCCGACCTCGTCGTCGTCAGCCAACCCCACCCCGACCACGTCGAGGACCGGGTACGCATCATGACGGCGGAGGAGCTTCCCTTGCGCGCCGCCTGCCCGGTGCTGGTGCTGCCGTGGATGCCGGCCGACACGGCACCGCCGGTCGGCCACGTCCTGGTCGCCTGGAAGAAAACGCGGGAAGCCGGGCGCGCGGTGCGCGACGCCCTGCCTTTTCTGGAAACCGCCGAGCGCGTCACCATCCTGACCATCGACCCACCGGGCCACACCGACGATACCGGCCGCGACCTGATGATCTACCTGGAGCGCCACGGCGTCCGCACCCACCACCACTCCAACCTCAACGACGATGACGATATCGGAACGGTGATCCTGCAGGTGGCCCGTGATCTGGAATGCGACGGCATCGTCATGGGCGCTTACGGCCACTCCCGCCTGCGCGAACTGGTCCTGGGCGGCACCACCCGCCATGTGCTGCAATACATGCATGTGCCGGTGGTGATGTCGCACTAACGGAAGAAGACCCACGTCGTCAGGCCGAACAGCGGCATCAGAATGCCGAACGACCACACCATGTAGCCGAAAAAGCTCGGCATCGGCACGCCGCGCTCCTCGGCGATGGCCTTGACCATGAAGTTGGGGGCGTTGCCGATGTAGGTGTTGGCGCCCATGAACACGGCACCGGCCGAAATGGCCAACAGCGTGCTGGTGTATTCGCGCATCAGCACCTCGGCGTCGCCGCCGGCGGTGTTGAAGAAAACCAGATAAGTCGGCGCGTTGTCGAGGAAGCTCGACAACAGGCCAGTGGCCCAGAAGTACATGGCGTCCACCGGCTGGCCATCGCGGTTGACCGCCTCCACCACCACGCCCAAGGCCCCCTCGCTGCCGGCGCGCAGAATGGCGATGGCAGGGATGATCGTTAGGAAAATGGCACCGAACAGCTTCGCCACCTCCAGAATCGGTCCCCAGGTGAAGGCGTTCAGCATCCGGCTCTCGCGGCTGGTCAGCCGCCAGGACAACAGGGCGATCCCGACAAGCAGCAGGTTGCTCGCCACCGTCTCCAGCGGCACGGTGACGTGGTAGACGGTGAAATCCACCCCCGGCTTCCATACCCCCGACAGCAGCACGGCGCCGATCACCGCCAGCAGCAGCAGCAGGTTGACCTTGCCTTCGAGGCCCAGGCTCTCGCCGCCCTCCGGCTCCGGCAGCAAGCCGCCCTCACGGTGATAGAGGATGCTATCGAGCCCATAGAACAGCACCAGCAGGCAGCCGCCCACCAGCGCCATCGGCGCCAGAAGGTGAATGGTCGGCCAGAAGAAATCCACGCCCTTGAGAAAGCCCAGAAACAGCGGCGGATCGCCCAGCGGCGTCAGCGAACCGCCGATGTTGGCCACCAGGAAGATGAAGAAGACGACGACGTGGGTCTTGTGCCGGCGCTTTTCGTTGGCGCGGATTACCGGCCGGATCAGCAGCATGGCCGCGCCGGTCGTCCCCATCAGGCTGGCCGCCAGGGTGCCGATCGTCAGGAGGCCGGTGTTGACGGCCGGGGTGCCGGCAAGCCTCCCCGTCACCCGCACGCCCCCGGCCACGGTGAACAGGGCCGTCAGCAGGACGATGAAGGGGATGTATTCGAGCAACGCGGTGTGCAGCACCTCGTAGATCGCCAGATCCCAGCCGAATTCCACGGTGAAGGGGATGATGAAGGCCAACCCCCAGAAAGCCGAGATCTTGCCGAAGTGGTGATGCCACAGCGCCGGCGCAAACAATGGGAACAGGGCAATCGACAGCAGGATGCCGGCAAACGGCACCACCCACAGCAGGCCCAGCGCGGCACCGTCGAGATGGGGCGCGCCGACATGCTGGACCTCGGCCGCCAGCGCCCCCACGGGTGACAGCGCCATCGGCAGGATCACCCCGGCCAAAAGGAAAAGCCGCGCGGCGGCGGAGCGGGAATGCGAATCAACCATTGGGCAACCACCTGAAATTGCCGGCAGTATGCGGCGCGCGGCCGGGCAAGCCAAGCCGGAAACCGGGTCCTTGGGCCAGCCATAGGGTATCATCCCTCGAATTGCGCCTGATCGTCGCGCGGTATTGTGGCCGGCGCGTAAGTGGCGCTACTGATAGACATGCCGACGACACTCCAGCCTCCATCTCCCGACTACCAGATTCCCGGTGCGGCGACCCTGGCGCGGCTGGCGCCGGGATTGATCGCCGATCCCGCGCGCGGCCGTTGGAACGCGCCGCTGCCGTTGGGCACAGCCGTGCCGATCGCCTTCAGCTTCACGACCTCGAGTCCCGACGCCACTTTCCGCCCCCTGACCGTCGGCGACCGCGCCATCGTCCGTCAGGCGCTCGACGCCTGGGAGGCGGTCTGCGGTGTCCGTTTCATCGAGGTGACGGATCGGCTGGGCGGCGACATCCGCTTCGCGCTGCGGGATTTCGGCGTGCATGAGGGCGACGGTTCCAACGGCGAGAGCTGGCTGCCGACCCTCGCCCCCGATACCGGCGCCACACCCGACAGCGGCGACATCGCCCTGAACTGGAACGGTGCCACCTACGAGAACGGCCTGGAGCCCGGCTCCTTCGGTTATGAGGTAATCCTGCACGAGATCGGGCACGCGCTGGGCCTGGGCCATCCGTTCGACATCACCCCGCCGTTTCCCGCCGCCTATGACCACACCTTGGTGACGGTGATGTCCTATACGCCGGTGGAGGCATGGCGAACCCGGCCCATGCCCGGCGACGTGGCGGCGGCCCAGACCCTTTATGGCCCCCCGGTGGACAGGGCCGGTGCCGTCACCTGCCGGGTGGTGGGCAACGGCCTGGAAGAGCGCGGCACCCGCCGCGACGATGCCATCGCCGGCTCGTCTCTGGCCGATTACCTCCTCGGTGGGGCCGGGAACGACTTTCTGGCCGGACAGATGGGCAACGACATGCTTGATGGCGGAACCGGGGTGGACACCCTTTACGGTGGCGGCGGCAACGACTGGCTGTTCGCCGGCCCCCGCGACCGGGTCGAAGGCGGAGCGGGAACCGATACCCTGGCGCTGTCCTATGCCCGCCGGGACTGCCGCATCCTCCCGGGCGCCGTCCAAACCCCCGGTGGCCGGGTCCGGGTGAACGGCGTGGAGCGGTTCGTCTTCGACGCCGCCGGCGTCATGCCCAGAGACGACGCCGCCGGCGTCATGCCCAGAGACGCCGTCGCCGGCGTCATGCCCAGAGACGCCGCCGCCGGCGTCATGACAGCGTTATCGCTGTCCAATCCGGGCGGATAAGTCCGGCCCGGCCTCCCCCTATCGGCCATGATCGTTGCACCCGCTTGAACTGGTCCGATCCTGGCTCTAGCCTCAACAATAATGCCGTAGACCCGTCCGGCAACCGGCCGGCAGCGAGGGACGGCGCCCACCGGGGAGGAGCAGCGATGCCCATATCCGTGACCATGACGGTCAACAGCGTGGAACACACGCGAACCGTCGAGGAACGTACGCTTCTCGTCAACTTCCTGCGCGAGCATCTGAACCTGACCGGTACGCATGTCGGTTGCGATACCAGCCAGTGCGGCGCCTGCGTGGTGCTGGTCAACAACCACGCCGTCAAGTCCTGCACCATGCTGGCCGCACAGGCCGATGGCGCCAGCGTGGTGACCATCGAAGGGCTGGCCATGGCCGACGGCACGCTCCACCCGATGCAGTCGGCATTTCGCGAACACCATGGCCTGCAATGCGGCTTCTGCACGCCGGGCATGGTCCTGGCCGCCATCGATCTCGTCCAGAACAATCCCCATCCCAGCGAAAGCCAGGTGCGCGAAGGGCTTGAAGGCAACCTGTGCCGCTGTACCGGCTACCACAACATCGTCAAGTCGGTGATGGCGGGAGCCGCCGTCATGCGCGGCGAGCACCCGGCCGTCATCCAGGCCGCCGAATAACCGGCAAGCATCGAAGGCATGCCCAGGGAGGATCTGTCATGGCGGAAATCCATGCCATCGGCGCCCGTGTACGGCGCCGCGAGGACCTTCGGTTCCTGACCGGCCGCGGCAAGTACACCGACGACATCAACCGCCCCGGCCAGACGTACGCGTACATCCTGCGCTCGCCGTTGGCCCACGCCCGCATCCGCGCCGTCGACACCTCCGCCGCCCGGACCGAGCCCGGCGTGATCGCCGTTCTGACCGGTGCTGACATGACCGCCGACAAGGTGGGGGGCCTGCCTACCGGGTGGCTGATCACCTCCAAGGACGGCTTGCCGATGCGGGAGCCGAAGCACCCGGCGATGGCCGGGGATACGGTCCGCCACGTCGGCGATACGGTGGCGGTCGTCATCGCCGAAACCCGCGTCCAGGCCAAGGACGCCGCTGAAAAAGTGGTCGTCGACTATGAGGAACTGCCGGCCGTCGCCTCGCCCACCGCCGCCCTGGAAGACGGCGCGCCGCCGGTCCACGCCGACGCCCCGAACAATTTGTGCTTCGACTGGCATCTGGGCGATCAGGCCGCCACCGACGCGGCCTTTGCGCAGGCCGCCCACATTACGAAGCTGGACCTCGTCAACAACCGGCTGATCGCCAACGCCATCGAGCCGCGCGCCGCCATCGGCGAGTACGATCCCGGCACCGACAGCTACACCCTGCACACCACCTCGCAGAACCCGCACGTCACGCGGCTGCTGATGGGCGGCTTCGTGCTGGGCATTCCGGAGCACAAGTTGCGGGTGATCGCCCCGGACGTCGGCGGCGGCTTCGGCTCCAAAATCCCGCACTATGTCGAGGAAGCCATCGTCACCTGGGCGTCCAAGCGCATCGGCCGACCGGTGAAGTGGACGGCCGAGCGATCCGAGAGTTTCATGACCGACGCCCACGGTCGCGACCACGTCACCCACGCCGAGCTGGCGCTGGACAAGGACGGCCATTTCCTCGGCCTGAAGGTCTCCACCGTCGCCAACCTGGGGGCGTACCTCTCCACCTTCGGCCCGGCGATCCCGACGTATCTTTATGGCCCGCTGTTCGCCGGCCAGTACAGGACCCCGGCCATCCATGTCGAGGTCAAGGGCGTGTTCACCCATACCGTGCCGGTAGACGCCTATCGCGGCGCCGGCCGCCCCGAGGCGGCGTACGTGGTCGAACGGCTGGTCGAGGCGGCGGCGGCGGAAATGGGCATCGACAAGGTGGACATCCGCCGGCGCAACTTCATCCCGGCCGATGCTTTCCCCTACCAGACCCCGGTGGCCGTGGAATACGACACCGGCGACTTCACCGTATGCCTGGACAAGGCGCTGGAACTGATCGACTACAAGGGCTTCGCGACCCGCCGCGCGTACAGCCGCGCGCTGGGCAAGCTGCATGGCATCGGCCTTTCCTGCTACATCGAGGCGTGCGGGCTGGCGCCGTCGCGGCTGGCCGGGCAGTTGGGCGCGCGGGCCGGGCTGTTCGAGTCAGCCGAAGTGCGCTTCCACCCCACCGGCTCGGTTACCGTATTTACCGGCGCCCACAGCCACGGCCAGGGGCACGAAACCACCTTCGCCCAATTGGTCAGCGACCGCTTCGGCATTCCCATCGACAAGGTGGACGTGGTTCACGGTGACACCGGCCGCATCCCCTTCGGCATGGGCACCTATGGCTCGCGCAGTCTCGCCGTCGGCGGCTCGGCCATCGTCAAGGCGATGGACAAGGTGGAGGCCAAGGCCAGGAAAATCGCCGCCCACCTGATGGAGGCCGCCCCGTCCGACATCGAGGTCAAACAGGGCCGCTTCACCGTCGCCGGCACCGACAAGAGCGTCGGCATCGGCGACATCGCCCTGTCGGCCTACGTCCCCCACAACTTCCCGCTGGAGGAGATGGAGCCGGGGCTGGACGAGCAGGCGTTCTACGACCCAAAGAACTTCACCTACCCCAACGGCTGCCAGATCTGCGAGGTGGAGATCGATCCCGACACCGGCAGTGTAAAAATTGTAAGCTATGTCGCGGTGGACGACTTCGGCCGGGTCATCAACCCGATGATCGTCGAGGGCCAGGTCCATGGCGGCATCGTCCAGGGCATCGGGCAGGCGCTGATGGAGAACTGCGTCTATGACGACGACGGTCAGCTTCTCACCGGCTCGCTGATGGATTATGCCCTGCCACGCGCCGACGATCTGCCGCCGTTCGTCACCGAAACCAGCGAGCACGCGCCTTGCACCCACAACCCGCTGGGCGTCAAGGGCTGCGGCGAGGCCGGGACCATCGGTTCCCCGGTCGCGGTGATGAACGCGGTGATCGATGCGCTGGCCGACTATGGCATCACCCATCTCGATATGCCGGCCACGCCCGAGCGTATCTGGCAGGCCATCCGCGCCGCCGTGCCGGCCCAGGCGGCCGAATGAGCGAGGGAGGAGGAGACACCATGTACAACTTCGCCTATCACCGTCCCGCCACCGTCGCCGAGGCCGTAGCGCTCATGGGCAACATGGAAGACGGCCGGTTTCTGGCCGGCGGCCAGACCCTGATCCCGACCATGAAGCAGCGGCTGGCCAGCCCCAGCGACCTGATCGACCTGTCGCACATCCCTGAGATGAAAGGCATCCGCGAGGACGGCGACGCCATCGTCATCGGCGCCTTCACCTGCCACGCCGACGTGGCGCGGTCGGAGATGCTGCACCGGCGCCTGCCGGCGTTGAGCCGGTTGGCCGAGTCGATCGGTGACCCGCACGTACGCAACCAAGGCACGCTGGGTGGTTCCATCGCCAACAATGATCCCGCCGCCGACTATCCCGGGGCGGTGCTGGGGCTGGAGGCCACGGTGAAGACCGACCGCCGCGAGATCGCCGCCGATGACTTCTTCACCGGCATGTTCGAAACGGCGCTGGAACCGGGAGAGATCGTCGTCTCCGTGCGCTTCCCCGTCCCGGAGAAGGCGTGCTACGCCAAGTTTCCCAACCCGGCCAGCCGCTATTCCATGGCCGGCGCTTTCGTGGCGAAATTCGCCAACGCGGTGCGGGTGGCGATCACCGGGGCGGGGCCGACCGTGTTCCGTATACCGGACATGGAAGCGGCGCTGATGAAATCCTTTGCCCCGGAAGCGCTCGACGGCATCGAGATCGACCCGGACGGGCTGAACAACGACATGCACGGCTCGGCCGAGTATCGGGCCAACCTCGTGAAGGTCATGGCCCGGCGGGCGGTCGAGGCGTGCGCTTGAACAAGACGCCGGGGGCCTGCCCCCGGCACCCCCGCCAAAGGCCGGGGGCTTTGGAAACCGGAGAACCATGCCCCAGCCCCTGCCCGCCTCCGTTGACGCCACGTTGGAGCTATTGAACCAGGGCGACTATGTCGCCGACCGGGCGCTCGCTACCGTGCTGTATCTGGCACTGAAGCTGAACCGGCCGCTGTTCCTTGAAGGCGAAGCCGGAACCGGCAAGACCGAGATCGCCAAGGTGTTGAGCCGCACCCTCGGCCGGCGGCTGGTGCGGCTCCAGTGCTACGAGGGGCTGGACGCGGCGTCCGCCGTCTACGAGTGGAACTATTCGCGTCAGATGATCGAAATCCGGCTGGCCGAGGCCACCGGCGACCGGGATCGCGATACTTTGGCCGAGGATATCTTCGCCGAACGCTTCCTGATCAAGCGCCCGCTGCTCCAGGCGCTGGACGCCGGGCTGGATGGCCCGCCGGTGCTGCTGATCGACGAACTTGACCGTACCGACGAACCGTTCGAGGCGTATCTGCTGGAGATTTTGTCGGACTATCAGATCACCATCCCCGAGTTCGGCACCGTCAAGGCGGCCCAGCCGCCGGTGGTGATCATCACCTCCAACCGCACCCGCGAAATCCACGACGCCCTGAAGCGGCGCTGTTTCTACCACTGGGTCGATTACCCCTCGGCCGAGCGGGAACTGGCGATTCTCAAGGTCAAGGCGCCGGGAGCGGACCAGCGGCTGGCGGCCCGGGTGGTGGGCTTCATCCAGAAGCTGCGCGCCCTGGACCTGTTCAAGGCGCCGGGCATCGCCGAAACCATCGACTGGGCGCAGGCGCTGACCGCGCTCGACCGCCTGGACCTCGATCCGGCCACGGTCAACGACACCCTGGGCACCATCCTGAAGTATCAGGACGACATCGCCCGCATCCGGGGCAGCGAGGCCGGAAGGCTTCTGGAGCAGGTCAAGGCGGAACTGGCAGCCCTCGCGCGATGATCGCCGCCAACCTCATGCACTTTGCCCGCGTGCTGCGCACCGCCGGCCTGCCCATCGGGCCGGGCCACGTACTGCGCGCCGTCGAGGCGGTGGAAGCGGTGGGGCTGGAGCGGCGCGAGGACGTTTACTGGGCGCTCAACGCCGTGTTCGTGAACCGGCAGGAACAGCGGGAGTTGTTCGACCAGGCGTTCCATGTCTTCTGGCGCGATCCGAAGCTGCTGGAACGGGCTTTGTCCTTGCTGTTGCCCGCCGTGAATGTGCCGGCGCCCGAGCGACCCGAATTGGCCCGCCGGCTGGCCGATGCGCTGCACGGCCATCCACGGGAAGAGCCGCCCCTGCGCGAGGAGGTGGAGATCGAAGCCACCCTCACCTGTTCCGACCGCGAACGGCTGCAAACCAAGGACTTCGAGAAGATGTCGGCCGAGGAACTGGCCCACGCCAAACAGGCGATGGCGCGGCTGAAGCTGCCGCGCCAGGCCGTGCCGACACGGCGGTTCCAGCCGCACCCGACCGGCCGTGCCGTGGACCTGCGCGCCACGCTTCGGCGGTCGTTGCGGTTGGGCTCCATCGAACTGGCCCGGCGGCGACGACGCACCCGGCCGCCACCTCTGGTAGTGCTGTGCGACATTTCCGGCTCGATGAGCCGCTACTCGCGGCTGTTGCTGCACTTCCTGCACGCCGTCACCAACGACCGCGACCGGGTGTACAGTTTCGTCTTCGGCACGCGCCTGACCAACATCACCCGCCACCTGCGCCACAGGGACGGGGACGTGGCCCTGGAAAAGGTATCGGCCGCCGTGCGGGACTGGTCGGGAGGCACCCGCATCGGCGCCACGCTGCACGATTTCAACACCGTGTGGTCGCGTCGCGTGCTGAGCCAGGGGGCCGTGGTTCTGCTGATCACCGACGGGCTGGACCGCGATGCCGGCGAGGGACTGGCGGCCGAAGTGGAGCGGTTGCGCAAGAGTTGCCGCCGGCTGATCTGGCTCAATCCCCTGCTCCGCCACGCCGGCTTCGCCCCGAAGGCGTCGGGCATTCGGGCGATCCTGCCGCATGTGGACGACTTCCGCCCGATCCACAATCTCGATAGCCTGGAGACGCTGGCCCAGGCGCTCGATTATAAGGGGCCTCGCCGCTACGGCGGCATGGCGCGCTGGCTGGATGAGATCAAGGAAACCGCGGCATGACGACGGAAGAAGACATCTTGGACAAGGCCGCCGAATGGCGCGCGGCCGGGCGCAAGGTGGCGCTCGCCACCGTGGTTTCGACCTGGGGCTCGTCGCCCCGCCCCGCCGGCAGCCAGTTCGCCGTGGACGACACCGGCGCCATGGTCGGCTCGGTGTCGGGCGGCTGCGTCGAAGGGGCGGTGGTGCATGAAGCGCGACAGGTGATGGAGGACGGCGAGCCGCGCCTGTTGTCCTTCGGCATCACCAACGAGATGGCGTGGGAAGTGGGGCTGGCCTGCGGCGGGCGAATTCAGGTCTATGTGGAGGAAGTCGAATGAAGCGCGGCATCCTCGACCGTCTGCGAAGGGCGCAG
>DASPMK010000132.1:0-14343 GCA_035627075.1 Azospirillaceae bacterium | reverse complement strand
TAACGACAGTTTACGGCTTGCGCTGGGCGTGGCTCTCTGCATCGCCCTGATTCGGAGAAGCCCTGATGCCCGAGCCTGCGTCGGTTTTTGGCGAGAAGTCCCGCCTTCGTGCCCTGCTCGACCATTTTTCGGTGATCGAAGATCCGCGCGAGCCCTGGCGGGTGGCGCACCCGTTGCCGGAAGTGTTGCTGCTGGTGGTGTGCGGCACCATCGCGGACTGCGACGATTACGATCACATCGCCGCCTGGGGGGAAGCGCATCTGCCGTTTCTTCGGGAAATGCTGCCCTATCATCACGGCGTGCCGGGCGGGCGCTGGCTGACGCTTCTGATGAACCGCGTCGACCCGGAGCTGTTTTCAAGCTGCTTCACGGCTTGGGTCCGCGAGACGTGGCCCGCCCGGCCCGACTTCGTCGCCATCGACGGCAAGACGTCGCGGCGCAGCCACAACCGGAGCCACGGCCAAGCCCCGTTGCATCTGGTGTCGGCCTTCGCCACCACCGCTCGTCTGGTGCTCGGCCAGGAAGCGGTCAGCGACAAATCCAACGAGATCACCGCCATCCCGGTCTTGGTGGAGCGCCTGTCGGCCAACGGCGGCTTGAAGGGAGCAACGGTGTCCATCGACGCGATAGCCTGCAACGCGACCATCGCCCGCGCGATCACTGCGGCCGGCGCCCATTACCTGCTGGCCGTGAAGTCCAACCAGCCGACCCTGCGCACCGAGATCGAGGACTACTTCGCCACCGCCCCCGCCGAGGTCGTCACCGTCGCCCGCAATCTCGACAAGGGCCATGGCCGCATCGAGGAGCGTACCGTGTGGGTCAGTCGGGAAACCGACTGGCTGGACGGCGACCGCCGGTTTCCCGGCGAACTGCGCTTGCCGGGGGCGACGACCATCGTCAAGGTCCGCTCGCGCACCGAACTCAAGGACCGCTGCCGCACCGACACCCGCTACTACATCTCCTCCGCCGTCCTGACCGCCCAAGCCGCCGCCGACGCCGTGCGCGGCCACTGGGGCATCGAAAACCGGTTGCATTGGGTGCTCGACGTCGTCTTCGCCGAGGATCAAGCCCGCCTGCGCACCGGGCACGGCGCCAAAAACATGGCCGTCGTCCGCCATTTCGCCCTCAATCTCGTCCGCGCCGTCGCCGACAAAAAGAGCATCAAGCTCAGGCGCAAGGCCGCCGGCTGGGATGTCCGCTATCTCGCCTCAATCCTCGGACTGCCCGCCCGTTAACCTGGATTCGGAGCCCTGGGCGTACCTCCGACGCGAGGCCTATCCATTCCTGCCGCTCACCTGCTTGCCAGCGTCGGGACGCCGGACCATACTTCCGCAATGAACCGCAACCGAGCCCGATTCGCGCCGCATTTCCGCGATGGCCCGCAACCGGCCGCCCGTGCCTGCGACCACCCCGGCTGCGAGGCGGCCGGCGAATACCGCGCGCCCAAGGACCGCGAGCGGTTGAACGACTATTACTGGTTCTGTCTGGACCATGTGCGGGAATACAACAAGTCGTGGGACTATTACGCCGGCCTGTCGGAGAAGGAGATCGAGGAGGCCATCCGCCGCGACACCACATGGCAACGCCCGACCTGGCCGCTTGGCGACTGGCGCGCGCGCGAGGAGCGGATGCGCGAAAAGGTGATGCGCGACTTCGGGATGGGCGGCGGACGCCGGGGAGCGGAAGCCGAGGCGGAATTTTCGCGGCGGCGCATGCGCACCCCGGAAGAGGAGGCGCTGGACGTTCTGGAACTGGCCCCGCCGGTGGATTTCCCGGTGATCAAGGCCAGATACAGGGAGTTGGCGAAGATCCACCACCCTGACGCCAACGGCGGCGATCCGGCCGCCGAGGAAAAGATCAAGAAAATCAATCAGGCCTACAACATCTTGAAAGCCAGTTATGGTATGTAGGGCCGGAGCACGGCACCTCCGGTGCCGGCCCCGACGACGGATGAGCAAAAGAGCGACAAGGCGATCCCATCATGGCAATTGAGGCGACCACTCCGGACATCGAGGCCCGGCGCGATCATGTGCCCGACACCAAGCTGTCGGTCCGCCAGACCTTCGGCATCGACTGCGATATGATGGTGCCGGCGTTCAGCCTGCCCACGGAGCACGTCCCGCCGATCGACGAGGCCTATCGGTTCGACCGCGACACTACCCTGGCCATCCTCGCCGGCTTTGCCTACAACCGCCGCGTCATGGTCCAGGGCTATCACGGCACCGGCAAGTCCACCCACATCGAACAGGTGGCGGCGCGCCTGAACTGGCCGTGCATCCGCATCAACCTGGACAGCCACATCAGCCGCATCGACCTGATCGGCAAGGACGCCATCGTCCTGCGCGACGGCAAGCAGGTAACGGAGTACCGCGAGGGCATCCTGCCGTGGGCGCTCCAGCACGCCACGGCCATCGTCTTCGACGAATATGACGCCGGCCGCCCGGACGTGATGTTCGTGATCCAGCGCGTGCTGGAAGTGGAAGGCAAGCTGACGCTGCTGGATCAGAACAAGGTGATCCACCCGCACCCGGCCTTCCGCCTGTTCGCCACCGCCAATACCATTGGCCTGGGCGATACCACCGGCCTGTATCACGGCACGCAGCAGATCAACCAGGGCCAGATGGACCGCTGGAACATCGTGGCGACGCTGAATTACCTGCCGCATGACGCGGAGGTGAAGATCATCCTGGCCAAGGCACCCAACTACGACACCGCCGAAGGCCGCGACATCGTCAACGCCATGGTGCGGCTGGCCGACATGACGCGCGCCGGCTTCATCAACGGCGACATTTCCACCGTGATGAGCCCGCGCACGGTCATCACCTGGGCCGAGAACGCCAACATCTTCAACGATGTGGCCTTCGCCTTCCGCATCACCTTCCTGAACAAGTGCGACGAGGTGGAGCGCTCCACGGTAGCCGAATATTACCAGCGCTGCTTCGGCGCCGAGTTGCCGGAGACGGGCGTGCGCGCCAATCTGGTCTGACGGGGAGCCGGGGCCAACAGCCCCCGCTGGGATCGTCAAGGGGCATTGCCCCTTGACCCGCGAAACGAGTTGACCCGATGTCCGAGAAAGAGTCCCCCGTCGAGATCTTCAAGCGCTCCACCGCCGCCACGGTGCGGGCGATGGCCGAGCGCGACGATCTGCAGGTGACGTTCAGCGCCGAAGCTCCCGGCCTGCTGGGCACCCGCGTGCGCGTCCCCCTGCCGGCGCGCGACATGAACCCGCGCGACGTCGCAGCCCTGCGCGGGGCAGCCGACGCCGTGGCGTTGCGCTTGCGCTTTCATAATCCGGCGGTCCACGCCCAGCGCATGCCCGCCACCGCCGATGCCCGCGCCGCCTTCGACGCGCTGGAGCAGGCCCGGTGCGAGGCGCTGGGTGCGCGCGCCATGGTCGGTGTGGCGTCCAACCTGGGCGCCGCGCTGGAGGAGCGCTACCGCCGCCAGGGCTTCGACCGTGTTACCGACCGCGCTCAGGTGCCGCTGCCCGAGGCGCTGCGGCTGGTGGCGCGCGAGTTGATGACCGGGGCCGCGCCACCGCCGTCGGCCATCCACGCCGTCGATCTGTGGCGGCCGGCGCTGGCCGGAAAGCTGGGCGCCGATTTCCAGGCGCTGGCCGGCAGTGTTTATGACCAGGAGGCCTACGCCAAGCTGGTGCGCCGCCTGCTGGCCTCCCTGGGCCTGGAAGTGGGCGCCGAGCCCGAGGACGAGACCGAGGACGCCGACGACGAGGACAAGCAGGGCCAGGAGGAAGGCGACGAGGCCAACCCGACCGACAGCCACGCCGGCGAGGATTCGGGTGACGACAGCCAGACCCTGTCCAGCCCCGACATGGGTGAGGGTGATTCCGGCGAAATGTCCGATGCCGGGGAGGAGGGGCAGGACGAGGCCCTGGCGCCGGGTGTCGGCACCGAGGAGCCGGGATCGCCGTCCACCGCCTTTCGCCCGCCGCCCGATCGCCGCAACGAAACCGACGCCAGCCTCTACCGCGCCTTCACCGCCGAATTCGACGAGGTGGTGGAAGCCGCCGAGCTGTGCGACGCCGACGAGCTTTCACGCCTCAGGTTGATGCTCGACCAACAGCTTCAGCACCTCCAGGGCGTGATCGCCAAGCTGGCCAACCGCCTGCAACGACGCCTGCTCGCCAAGCAGACCCGCGCCTGGGAGTTCGACCTGGAAGAGGGCATGCTGGACGTGGCGCGACTGGCGCGCGTGGTGGCCAACCCGGTGCTGCCGCTGTCGTTCAAGCACGAGAAGGAAACCGACTTCCGCGACACCGTGGTTTCGCTGCTGATCGACAACTCCGGCTCCATGCGCGGCCGCCCCATTACCATCGCCGCCATGTCGGCCGACATCCTGGCCCGCACGCTGGAGCGGTGCGGCGTCAAGGTGGAGGTGCTGGGCTTCACCACGCGGGCATGGAAGGGCGGCCAGGCGCGTGAACGCTGGATTCAAGCGGGCAAGCCGCTCCACCCCGGCCGTCTCAACGACCTGCGCCATATCGTCTACAAGAACGCCGACACGCCGTGGCGTCGGGCGCGCAAGAACCTGGGCCTGATGTTGCGCGAAGGAATTTTGAAGGAGAACATCGACGGCGAGGCGCTGATGTGGGCGCACGCCCGACTGATCGCCCGATCCGAGCAGCGCCGCATCATGATGGTGATCTCCGACGGCGCTCCGGTGGACGATTCGACCCTGTCGGTCAACTCCGGCAACTATCTGGAGCGGCATCTGCGGCAGGTGATCGAGTGGATCGAAACCCGCTCGCCGGTGGAACTGGTGGCCATCGGCATCGGCCACGACGTCACCCGCTACTACCACCGCGCCGTGACCATCGTCGACGCCGAGCAGTTGGGCGGCACCATGATGGAAAAGCTGGCCGAACTGTTCGACGAGGATGGCAAACCCGGCTGGGGCGGGCGGCGGCGGTAGGCGTGGATGCGCGGGTTGATCCCCGGATCAAGTCCGGGGATGCGCCTGACGCCAGGGGATCACTTCCCGGTCAACTGGTCGCGGGTCAGCCAGAAGACCTCGCCGAAGCTTTCCGCCGTCTGCACCCAGAAGAAATCCAGGTCGGGATACTCCTCTTCCAGGATTTCCCGGCCGGTGCCGAACTCGCACAGCAGCCCGCCCTGGGGCGTCAGGTGCTTGGGCGCTTCCTTTAGGATGCGGCGGACGATATCCAGCCCGTCGTCGCCGCCGGCCAGCGCCAGTTCCGGCTCGTGCCGGTATTCGGCCGGCAGGTCCGCCATGGCATCGGCGCCGACATAGGGCGGGTTGGTCAGAATGATATCGTAGCGCTTGCCCTTCAACGGCTTGAACAGGTCGCCGTGGTGCAGGGTGATGCGATCGGCGAAGCCGCTGTCGGCCACGTTGCGCCGCGCCACCTCCAGCGCCTGCTCCGACAGGTCCACCGCGTCGATGCGCGCCTCGGGGAAGACGTGGGCGGCCAGGATGGCGAGACAGCCCGACCCGGTACACAGGTCCAGCACGCTCCCCACCTCCGTCGGGTCCTCGACCAGGGTGAAATCGTCGCCGCCGATGAGGTCGGAGAACAGAATTTCGCCGATGTAGGAGCGCGGCACGATCACCCGTTCGTCCACATAGAACGGCACGCCCTGGATATAGGCGCGATGGGTCAGGTAGGCCGCCGGCTTGCGGGTGGTGACGCGGGCGTGGATGATCTCCGCCACCGCGCGCCGCTCCGGCGCGGTCAGCCGGGCGTCCAGATAGGGGTCCAACTGATCGATGGGCAGGTGCAGAGTTTCCAGCACCAGAAACACCGCCTCGTCGAACGCGGTGGCTGTGCCGTGGCCGTGGACAAGCCCCGCCGCGTTGAAGCGGCTGACGCCATGGCGGATGAAATCACGGATGGTGGAAAGCTCGGCGGCGGCCGTCGCGGGATCGATGTCGGTCACGGGCTAACCCAGCTTAGTGCAGATTCCGGCTCATTTCGTCGAAGTTACGGCTGAAGCCGTTCAGGGAGAAATCCACATCGCGCCGGCCGTTGCGCATGAAGTTGACGCGGACCAGGATGGTCGAGCCGTTCTTCATCTGCTCCAGCATTTTGGAGGAGAACGCGTTGGGGAACATGCACATGTTGATGGTGGCGATCTGCGACTCGATACGCGGCTGGCGATCGATGCGGACGGCACAGTTCTCGATCATGCCCTGGCTGGTGGTCAGGAACAGGTGATAGTCGGTACCGCTGGGAATCACCGTCAGCGACACGAAGCCGGTATCGCGACCATCCTCGACCAGACGGAAGACCATCAGCCGGCAAACCTTGAGGTCGGTCATCCGATCGACCTCGCAGGAGTTCGCCCAGGTGCCCTCAGGCCCGAAGTCGGCGCTCGACTTCGAGAAATCCGCACTATACGCCGCCTTGCCGGAGACCGTGACCGCGAGGGCCACAAACAACATCAGGATCTTTGTCCAACGCATCATGACGGTCCCTTAAGATCTGAAGACAAGCGGCACCAGGGGTAGCCGGGTCCTGCAAAAGTGGTAGCCGGATTGTAGTGAGCCTCCAGGGGAGAACAAGCTTTTTAGCGCAACGCCCTTCCTATGCCTCAGCCGTTTTCGGCCAAGGCGTTGCCCCGTTGCATCGATAGGGCGGAAAAGAGGGGCTATTTGGTCCCGAACATGCGGTCGCCGGCGTCTCCCAGCCCTGGAATGATGTAGGCGTTCTCGTCCAGACGCTCGTCCAGCGCGGCGGTGAACACCGGCACTTGCGGATGGGCGGCGTGGAAGGTGCGCACCCCCTCGGGCGCGGCGATCAGCGCCATGAAGCGGATCGCCTTGTCGGCCACGCCATGGCGGTTCAGCACGTTCACCGCGTGGACACCCGAATTGCCGGTGGCCAGCATGGGATCGACCAGGATGAAGACGCGGCCTTCCGGCTCCGGCAGCTTCACCAGGTATTCGACCGGCTGTTTGGTGTCGTGGTCGCGGTACAGGCCGATGTGGCCCTCGCGGGCGCCGGGAACCAGTTCATGCAGGCCCTGCGCCATGCCGAGTCCAGCGCGCAGCACCGGCACGATGGCCAGCTTTTTGCCCTCGATCACCGGCGCGTCCATCTCCGTCATCGGCGTGACGATGGGCCGGGTGGTCAGCGGCAGGTCCCGCGTGATCTCGTATCCCATGAGGAGCGCGATCTCCTTCAAGAGCTGGCGAAAGCCGCTCGTGGAGCGCTCCGTCTCCCGCATATGGGTCAGCTTGTGCTGAATCAACGGGTGATCGAGGATGTGGAGATTGGGGAAGTCGGGATGAGTGCGCATGGATCGGCCGCCGCTTGATGGATGGAGTCGGAGCGGCAAGATAACCGCACCGGCTCTGGCGGCCAAGGTATCTCACGGCGGGGGCCGCACGGCCCCCGGCCGGGCGTACCTTCAATCAGGCGGCCTGCTCGGCGGCCTTGACCTTGGAAGCGATCAGCTTCTTCAGGCGACGGACCTTCAGGCTGAGCACGTCGTCCTTGGCGTCGAGCAGGAAGGCATCGAGGCCGCCCTTGTGCTCCACGGTACGGATGGCGTTGGTCGACAGGCGCAGACGAACCATGCGGCCGAGCGCGTCGCTGAGCAGCGCCGTTTCCTGCAGGTTGGGCTGGAAACGCCGGCGGGTCCTGTTGTTGGCATGGCTCACGTTGTTGCCAAACTGAGTGCCCTTGCCGGTCAACGAGCAGCGTCGTGCCATGGGAGGTATCCTCGAAACTGGATGCTAAAAAAGGTGCGCCGGACGGCACCCCGCCCGGCGGAAGCGGCTATATAAGGGAAGGTCGACCATCGCGTCAAGCCTTCCCGTATCGGCTGTGCTTCCCTTACTCCGCCACCGGCGCGGTCGGTGCGGCCGGCGTGGTCGGCGCCGGAGCGGCGGCGGGCGCGACAGGCTTGGCCCCGGCCGACTTGGCGGCGGGAGCCTTCGCTGCCTTGGGGGCGGCCACTGGCTTGGCGGCCTTGGGAGCGGACTTTGATTCGGGCTCGGCCTTGGATTCGGGCGCCGCCTGGGGCGCCGCCTGGGGCTCGGCCTTGGGCTCGGCCGTGGTCGCGGACCTGACGACCAGAGCCTGCGCGCCCTTGGCATCGTCCTGCGCCTGGGCGACGTTGGCGGCCAGTTCGTTCAGCATGGTGTTGGCAAGATCCATCACCCGCTTCATGTCCTCCAGCCGCCGGCTGGCGGTGGACTCGATCCACGAGCGCTGCACATCGGCGAAATCGGTGGAGGAACGGCACTTCGACAGCTCTTCGAAGGCCTTGGCGGTGTCGCCGAGGGTGGCCGTGAAACCGTGCAGCCAATAGCGGTAACCTTCGTTCAGCAGTTCCGTCATCCGGTGCGACCGGCTCTGGAACAGCTCCGCGTTGGTCTTGGCGGCGGATTCGGCATTCCTGTAAAAAGCCATCCAATCGGCGTTCATCGTCATCTCCCCGGTCACTGGCTGTGGCCCCGCCCGTATCCCCCGACGAACCGTCGCGCGCCCATCGGGCACGAGCCCTCACTGTCATGGACACGATAATTATCCACAACAATGCTGCATTGCAACAAAAAGCTCGCGCCAGCGCCCGCCAAGCGATCGATGACAAAGGTCAAGTCATGATCGGCAACAGCACCGGAAATTTCAGGACTGACCAAGGAAGCGCTTGAGCAGGCGGTCCGCCGCGATGGTCGGCATGGTCCGCCCCCCGGTCACCTCATCCTCCATGCGCTCCAGCAACTCGTGAACGGCGGGATGGGCCTGGAACCGCTCGACCAGGGTTTCCTTGATCTCCGTCCACAGCCAGGCGCGGGCCTGCTCGGCGCGACGGGCCTGAAACGCGCCCGTCCCGCTCTGGATATCGCGGAACTTGCCGATGGTGTCCCAAACGTCGTCGATGCCCGCCCGGTTCAAGGCCGAGCACATCAGCACCGGCACCCGCCAGTCCTTCGACGGCGCCCGCAGCAGCGACAACGCATGGCTGTATTCCGCCACGGCGTTGCGGGCGGCGGCCACGAGGTCGCCGTCGGCCTTGTTGACCACCACGAGGTCGGCCAGCTCGACGATGCCCTTCTTGATCCCCTGAAGTTCGTCGCCACCGCCCGGCAGCAGCAGCAGCATGAACAGGTCCACCATGTCGGCGACCGCCGTCTCCGACTGGCCCACCCCCACTGTCTCGATGATGATGACGTCGAAGCCGGCGGCCTCGCACACCAGCATGGCCTCACGCGTGCGGCGCGCCACGCCGCCCAACGTGGCGCCGGCCGGCGACGGGCGGATGAAGGCGGCGGGATCGCGGCTCAGATGCTCCATGCGGGTCTTGTCGCCCAGGATGGAGCCGCCGGTGCGTTGCGACGACGGATCGATGGCCAGCACCGCCACCTTGTGCCCCTGAGCGATGACGTGCAGGCCGAAGGTTTCGATGAAGGTGGACTTGCCCACCCCCGGCACGCCCGAAATGCCGACGCGCACCGAGTGACCGGTGTGCGGCAGAAGCTCGGTCAGCAACGCCTCGGCCCGCTCGCGATGGTCGGCGCGGGTCGATTCGATAAGAGTGATGGCACGGGCCAGCGCCCGGCGATCGCCGCCGCGCACGGCCGCCGCCAGCGGGGCGGGGGAAGAGCTGTGGGTCGTCATGGAAAAACCCTATAGCGCGCCGCTTTCGCCGTGAACAGGGGGCAGCGCGGGGATCAGCGCGCCTGGACCAGCGCACACCAGGGTTGCCGCGCCTCGCCGAGGTAGGCGCGGGCCAGCCCCGCCCGCACCAGGGCCTCGGCCACATCGTCGCCGCCGGCCGTGGCGACGCGCGCCCGCACCCGGCCACCGTACTTGTCGTGCTGGACATCGCGCAGCACCACCGCGCCATCGGCCACCAGGCGCTGGAGAAAGCGCCGGGCCTCCTGCGCCATTTCCGCTTCGCGCGGACAGCGGCCATGAAGTTCGGGCGTATCGACGCCCTCCATCCGCACGCGGGTTTCCACCTCCTGCCCCAGCCAGACGGTGGCGCGCACGCGCAATGTATCGCCGTCCACCACCTCCAGCACCTGGGCGGAAACGGGGCCGGGCAGCACCGGCTCCCGCGCGCCCGAGGCCATGGCCGCGCCCGCCGCCAGAAGGGCGGCGGTCAGCGCGGCGGCGGTCGGTAGGCGGACAACGGTGGACACGGGACAGGCTCCCTCAACAGCATGAGGGAACCTTATCGCACAGCCGAGAACAAAACAAGAAAAACTAGGTCATACTTCCTATTGCCGACTGCACACGATCGAACTCACCGGGCGACACACAGGAGCATGTGGCAATAGTCCTAGAACTTTAGAAATCGATGCAGCGCCCCTTGTGCTCCCAATCGCCGAAACGGGTGGGCTCGGGTCCCTTCGGACCGCCGATTTCGGCCACCTTGGGCGGTTGCGGGTTCGCGGGGGGGGGAGCTGCCTCGGGGACGGCGGTCCCGGAAGCGGCCTCGGGAGTGGCGGGCGTCGCGGTGTTTTCGGATTTGCGGTCGGTCATGACTTGGATATGGTTGATATGTTGCGGCGCGCCAAGCCTTGAAGGGCGGCGGCCGGCACAACCATATCATACGGGCGAAAGAGTCAACCGGACGAAGGCTTCGACACCCATGACCAGCTACCTGCGCACCACCATCCTGCTTGCCGGCCTGACGGCCCTGTTCGGCGTCGTCGGCTGGCTGATCGGCGGCCAGGGCGGCATGATCATCGCGTTCCTGATCGCGCTGGCCATGAACTTCTTCGCCTACTGGAAGTCGGGCGACATGGTGCTGAACATGTACGGCGCCTATCCGGTGGACGAGAGCACCTCGCCCGAGCTGGTGGGCCTTGTACGTCAACTGGCGCACAACGCCGGCCTGCCGATGCCGCGCGTCTTCATCATCGAAAGCGACCAGCCCAACGCGTTCGCGACGGGGCGCGACCCCGAGCACGCGGCGGTGGCCGTTACCACCGGCATCATGCGCGTGCTGAGCCGCGAGCAGATCGCCGGCGTGCTGGCGCACGAGCTGGCGCACGTAAAGAACCGCGACACCCTGATCATGACCATCACCGCCACGCTGGCCGGCGCCATTTCGATGCTGGCCAACTTCGGCATGTTCTTCGGCGGCGGTTCATCCAGCGACCAGGAGGAAGGCGGCAACAACCCGCTGGGCTTCGTCGGCGCGCTGCTGATGATGATCCTGGCGCCGCTCGCCGCCTCGCTGGTGCAGATGGCGATCAGCCGTTCCCGCGAGTACGAGGCCGACCGCATCGGCGCGGAAATCTGCGGGCGCCCGCTGTGGCTGGCCGGCGCCTTGGAGCGAATCGAGGCCGCCGCGCACTCCACCTACATCCCGCAGGCCGAAGGGCACCCGGCCACCGCGCATCTGTTCATCATCAACCCGCTGCACGGCGGCCGGTCGTTCACCGACCTGTTCCGCACCCACCCCGCGACCGAGGACCGGGTGGCGCGTCTGCGGGCGATGGCCGGGGCCACCTCCACGGCCTCGGCGCCACCACGGCGGGCAGCGGGTCCGTGGGGCTGATCAAATTTCGTGCATGGGGCATTTTACAGCCCCCTGCACAGCCCATGCTTGCGTGCCCCAAACGGTGGGGTTAGTTTCCCCCAAGGCATTCTGGAATTACCGTCCGCGGCCTTGGGGGGAAACAATAATGACCGAAACGGAAAAATACCGTCTTGTAACCCGTTCCGATTTCGACGGCCTCGTGTGCGCCGTGCTGTTGAAGGAACTGGACCTGGTGGACGAGATCAAGTTTGTCCATCCCAAGGACATGCAGGACGGCAAGGTCGACATCACCGACCGCGACATCACCACCAACCTCCCCTTCGTGCCCGGTGCCTACATGGTTTTCGACCACCACGCCAGCGAGGTGTCGCGCGTGGGCGGCCAGCAAACCAACCACATCATCGATCCCACCGCCCCCTCGGCCGCGCGCGTGGTGTGGCGCCACTTCGGCGGCAAGGAGCGCTTTCCCACCATTTCCGACGAGATGATGGAGGCGGTGGATCAGGCCGATTCGGCGCAGTACGAGGTCAACGACATCCTGGCGCCCGACGGCTGGTCGTTGCTGAACTTCATCATGGACGCCCGTACCGGCCTGGGCCGTTTCCGCGATTTCCGGATTTCCAATTATCAGCTTATGATGGAGCTGATCGATTATTGCCGGAACCACAGCATCGAGCAGATCCTGCAGCTCACCGACGTAAAGGAGCGGGTGGATCTCTACTTCGAACACCTGCCGCTCTTCACCGAGCAACTCGCCCGCCGCACCAAGCTGCACGGCAGCTTGGCGGTGATCGACCTGCGCGACGAGGAGATGATCTACGCCGGCAACCGATTCATGGTCTATGCGCTCTATCCCGAGTGCAACATCTCCATGCACGTCATGTGGGGCCTGAAGCGGCAGAACACCGTGTTCGCCATCGGCAAGTCGATCGTCAACCGCTCGTCCAAGACCAACATCGGCGCCCTGTGCCTGACGTACGGCGGCGGCGGCCACGAGGCGGCCGGTACCTGCCAGGTGGAGAACGCACGGGCCGAAACCGTGATGGCGGAGTTGATCCAGGCCATCACCGCCGACGGCTAAGCGCGGCGCCCCATCCCCAAAGCCGCGCCAGCCGCCCGGTCATCAGGGGGAGCAAGGCGTTGGCCGGGGGACCTTGCCCCCCCCAGCGCCTCCACCTCGCCCGGGCGAGGTCAGACGACCGCCACGCCCGCCCCCACCGCGACCCCCAGGACGACATCCGCCCGGCCACGGTTCACCGCGATCTCGGCCAGCCCGTTGGCGTTGGCGTACCACAGCGCCTCGCCCGGCGGCACATCGGCGAAGGTGCGGCCCCGGCGCACCCGCCGTCCGGCGACCTCCAGCACGGCGGCGTCCGGCAGGCCCGACGCCCGCAGCCCGGTCAGGACGTTGCCGTAGACGTCCACATAGACGACGCGCGCCAGATCGTCGGGCCAGCCCGGCCGGACGACATCATCGGGGGGTAACGGCGTGCCCGGCGGCTCGCCGCCCTGGGCCAGTATCGCCGCCACCGGGGCGAACAGGTCGCGCCCGTGAAAGGTGGCCGACAAGACTTCCGGCCGCCAGTCGATCGCCCAGACCCGCGCCGTGTCCGCCCGGCGGATCACCAGCTCGAACAGCCCGTTGTCGGGGCCGACGAACCAGCGGCCGTCGGCCGACACCGCCAGCGGCCGGCGTGCCGTGCCGACGCCGGGGTCGACCACGCACAAGAACACGTCGCCGGCCGTGAACGCCCCGGCGTAGGCCGCCAGCAGATAGGCCGACAGCCGCGAATCGAAAGCCGGAGCGTCGGCGAACAGGTCGATCACCGGCACCTGGGGGGCGGCGCGCGCCAGCACCGCCTTCATCTGCCCGGTGTAGGGACCGGCCAACCCGAAATCGGTGAACAAAACGATCATGCGTCCACAATAGCAGAGGTCGGCACCCGGTGTAAGACGGTCGCCGTCCTTGCCGATGCCGCAAGGCAAGACATATCAACCCGTGGGGCTGGCCAATATTTGAAACGGTGAATGGCCCTCGGGCATTCGTCATGTGAACAGTTGTTCAAAAACCCCGGAGGACGGCATGGGTTCCACTTGGCCGGCACGACTGGCCACTGCGTTATTCCTGATGCTTATTGGCGCCAATACCAGCGTTTGGGCGCGCGACAACAAGCCGCTCGACCTTGTGGCGACCACCGGCATGGTGGCTGACGCCGTGCGCGCCGTGGCCGGCGACCGGGCCGAGGTCGCCTCCCTGATGGGCGAAGGGGTGGACCCGCACCTCTACAAGCTCACCCGCTCCGATACCGTGCGGCTGATGCGGGCCGATGCCGTATTCTACAACGGCCTGCACCTGGAAGGAAAAATGATCGACGCACTGACCCGGCTGGCGGAGTCGGGACGGCCGGTGTTCGCCGTGGCCGCGGCGATCGATCCCACCCGCCTCCTGTCTCCCGCCGGCCTGCCGGATCAGCACGATCCACACGTCTGGATGGACCCGGTGCTGTGGATGGCGGTGGTGGACGGGGTGCGCGACCGGCTGTCCGCCCTGGACCCCGAAGGGGCCGCCCTCTATGCCGCCAACGCCGACGCCTACCGCGCCGACCTCAAGGAACTGGATACCTACGCCCGGCGGGTACTGGGCTCGATCCCCGAGACGACGCGGGTGCTGGTGACCTCGCACGACGCCTTTCATTACCTGGGCCGGGCCTATGGCCTGGAGGTGCGCGGCATCCAGGGCATCTCCACCGATTCGGAAGCCAGCCTGCGCGACATCGAGGATCTCGTCCGCCTGCTGGTCGAGCGGCGGATTCCCGCCGTTTTCGCCGAAACCAGCGTGTCCGAACGCTCCCTGCGGGCG
>DASPMK010000131.1:0-3451 GCA_035627075.1 Azospirillaceae bacterium | reverse complement strand
CACCTCCAGCGCGGCCATGATCTCGTTGTAAACACAGTTGCGCACAGAGAGTTTAGCCGCGCCGGCGACGGCATCGAACATGGACGGATACATCGTCTCGATGTGGTGGACGACGGCCTTGCCGATATCCATGGCGATGGCCTTTATAAGCTCGCGGTCGGCATCGGCTGCCGGTTTGGCTGGCTCGTCCAAATGACCGTAGTCGGCGGCGTCATCCGGTAGGGCGGGTTGGCTCGGTTTGGCCGGTACTGGCGGCATGGCGATGTCCTTTCGTCTTTCGAGCGCGCAGAACGCGACAACTACACGGGGGCTGCCCCAAGGCGACCACTATACCGTGGTCGGCAAGCGCGGCCACTATACGGGGGTGCCGGGCCGTCTCTTCTCCCAAAACCCATATACCGGGGGTTGGGTACAGACGGACTCCAAAAACCCTCGGTACGGGTGGCGCTCCTGCGGTGGATCGAAAAACCGTACACGGGGGTGGCCTTCCCGCTTGCTTCCACGTCGTCCCGGTGATCGGCTTGGCGGCAATCGGTGGTCCGAAAAGCCGCGCTGGGGGTGCGCTCCAAAAAGCCGTGGTGGGGCTGGGTCTGGTTGTCGCCCAGGTCCAGCGGCGCGGTGGTGCCGATGGTCTGGCCCTCGGTCGTGGTGTGGTCCAGCGCGTCGGCGTCATGCCCTTCCGTGGTCCCGAAAACCGTGGTGGGGGTGGGGCTTACCGGGTCTTCGCCAGTTCTCCCACAGCCACGGCCATGAAGGCATCAAACCGGGCCTTTGCCGGGCCACCTTCAAGGATGGCTTCAAGCACGTCCTCAACCGGGACTCCTGCCTCTTCGGCCATGTGCTGCATCGTGGATACGGCGATATCGGCGGTAAGGGCTAAAGCGTGTTCGTGCTGCATTATCTGGACTCCTGAAATTTCGGTGGGGAGGCTTAACCAACCGCTGGCGCTGGTTAAGGGAAGCTCGGTTCCTTTGCCCAACCCGGCTTATCTCGCTACACCCACTTGGGATGGATGCGGCGCTTAAGCCGGATCAGGCATTCGCCACGACCTTCAGCCGGTCAGCGTCATAGACCACCACCTCATAAAACGGGATCGTTCCCTTGGGGAAGCGGACGAACACCGCACCGGAGTCGCGCGGAACCGGAACCATGCCCTCGACCACGCCACGGATGAAGCGAGGGCCTTTCATGCCGCGCAACTTCGGGGCGTCAACGACGGTGCCGGGCTCGATGCTGTTCAGGCCAGCGGCGCGCTCAT
The DNA here is from genome assembly GCA_035627075.1 of Azospirillaceae bacterium. Taxonomy (GTDB): domain Bacteria; phylum Pseudomonadota; class Alphaproteobacteria; order Azospirillales; family Azospirillaceae; genus DASPMK01. The sequence continues at coordinate 2,193 of DASPMK010000131.1, read as the reverse complement.
GATCCCCGTTGGAGGCACCCTTCAGGACGGCCCAGCCGAGGTCGCCATCCTCCATCCGGCGGACGATCTGCTTGCGGCTGGCGTCGATGGAGAAGATTTGGCACATGGCGGGGAACTCCAGGTTGCGCGGCATCGCCGCCTACTTTTTCGGCGGCACCAGCTTGTGACGAGTCTGCCTCATTCCCAGCGCCGGGTCGCCGCGCCAGTGCGCATGAACCAGTTCCAGCCGGCCGAGGCGCACCCGGAGGTGCGCACGGCAGAAGTGGAGCGCACGCCCGCCGGTTAGCATCGCGTCGTGAGGTTCGCCCGTGTCTACCATCGTGGGCCGAACTTCCAGCTTTAACTCGGTCCAGGCGTGGAGAGGGAATTTCCCCACCATCCCCTTGGCGCGGGCAATCTGTCGCTGAAGGCCGGCGTGCGGCAGGTGCTGTCGGCGACCGATGATGCGCGGCGTGTTAATCATGCACAACAACGCCATGAAGTAATGCATGTTCTGGTGCGCATGCTTTTCGTTATCTGGAGGGAGATAACGCAACGAGAACTTGAAATCGAATGGTTTCCATTTCTGGTCAACCGGGATAATGCCAACTTCCGGCATGGCGACTATCCGCCCGTCCCGGAACATCATCACCGTCCTAAATTCTGCGGTGGCGCCCTCTGCGCCAACGGCAGTGAGCAGCGCTCCGAGACGCGATCCTGTTTCAGGATCGTGAAACTCGATCCAGGTTTGCGGCGCAGGAAGAAAGACCAACTGTTCCGCCTGCAACGCGATCTGCGATCCGAGCGGGTCCACGAGGTCGCACACCTCCGAACACTCGAAGCAATGAGGATTGTCGAACGCCGGCAACAAATCGCACGGGTCGATGATCGTGCGTTGCTTGGCCGGCAGGCAACGTTGCTTCGCAGTGGCCTGGGCGAGGGGCGTCATTACGACGCCACCCACACGCCCTGCCCCAGGTCCTCCCGGAAGGTCAGGGTATCGAGGTCGTCCCATTCCTCGCTGTTGTTCTCGGGCTCGTAGCCCGGTGCCGGCTGCACTTCCTGGCACAGAGCGGTGTAGGCGGCCATCGGATCGTCCTCATCGTCACCCTCGGGTTCAATCCAGCGACGACGGCCGTCTTTGGCCCAGCCCAACCGCTCCATGGCGGCTTCCAGCGCCTGCCGGTCGGCGCCCCAGCGATATTGACCGTCGTTCACGATGACGATGTTGGCGGTGGTGGTCATGGCCCTTGCTCCTGGTTGGCGCGGCCATCGCCGCTGTTCATGGAGAGACATGAAGGAACATTGTTCCGATGCGCAAGGGGTAAAATGCGCGTTGCGCGAAAAAATCTCGCGCTACTCAGCCTTCCCCCCACGGCCCGAGCCTGTGGAACAGAGCGGCGCACGCTAGAGCCGTGGTGCGGGGGATCGGCGCTTTGATCCGTGTCCCGTTTTGGCCCTGACGCTCCCCAGATTCCCAGTTCCGGACCTGCCTCTCGGTCACGCCGAGCATTTCCCCGGCCTGCTTTTGGTTCAATCCGCCCATGGCTCTGCGCCATGCCCTGAAATCTGATGGAGTCAAGTTGTTCCTCTTGGCGTTTTCAATGAGGCCCGCCGCCCTGGTGGACGGCGGGAGGGGGGTCAGGTGGCGAAAGTTAGTCCGACAAATACCCACCGGCATACCCCCGAGCGGGGACACCGTAGATGCCGGTCAGACCGTGGGCCGGCGCCCAGACCGTCATGAAGTGCTCAACGGTGGCGGGGTGGCACGCCCCACCAAGGGTCAGCTTCCGCCGGCCGTCGGCATCTGCGGCGCAGGCGAGCAGCGCCACACCGTCACGACAGGTCGCTTTGGTCACGGCCAAAGCTTCCGCCGAATAACCCGGTGGCGTAGGCGGAAGATCGCGCCCATCGTAAACGGCCTGTCCCGCCATGTCGATCACGGGGCAGATCGCGATCCGCGCGGACGCCTCGTTGATCAGCCTACGGATGTATTCCGGGTCGCCGTGGCCGCCAGGGGCGCCGGCCACGTTGATCAAGTCCCGCTCGAACACGTCGCGCGGGTCGATGCCGGGGCACTGCCCAGCGTAGGCCGCCGGAAGGCAGTGATCCATGGCCGCCACCAGCCGCAAATGGTCCGGCGGCGCGGCATCCCCGGCCAGCATCCGCCAGAGCTGGCCAATACTGGCCGCCTGCCAGTAGTCGGCGGGACCG
>DASPMK010000130.1:0-9881 GCA_035627075.1 Azospirillaceae bacterium | reverse complement strand
CGTCGGCATCATCGCCTTCGCCATCAAGCTGACCATCATCACCATCATTGCCGGCTTCCCCCGGCAGATCGTGACGCCGCTCATCGCCCCATCCGCCGTGCTCCGTCCGCTCCCTGTGGGAGCAGAGAGGGCAGCGGACGTAACCATCGCCGAAAGCCGCTCCCCCTGGCAGGCCCTGCCGGATCGGGCGCCGGCACCGCCGGGCAATCCGACCACGCCGGAGAAGGTCGCCCTCGGCGAACGGTTGTTCTTCGACCCGGCCTTGTCGGCCAACGGCAAGGTGGCGTGCGCCTCCTGCCATGACGTGCGGCGGGGAGCGGGTGCCGACGGGCGGGCGACTGCGGTGGGCGTTACCGGGATTCCCGGCCGCCGCAACGCGCCGACGGTGTGGAACGCCGCCTTTCAGGCGGTGCTGTTCTGGGATGGCCGCGCCACCTCCCTGGAGGAGCAGGCCAAGGGGCCTTTGACCAACCCCGATGAGATGGGCATGCCGTCGTTCGCCACGGTGGAGCGGGCGGTGGAGGCCGATCCCTCCTACCGCGACGCTTTCGACCGGGCGTTCGGCGCCGGCGCGCCCATCACCATCGACCGGATCGCGGCGGCCATCGCCGCCTATGAGCGCACGCTGATCACCCCCGACACGCCCTATGACCGTTTCGTTCGCGGCGACAACGAGGCGCTGACCCCGGCCCAGCGGCGCGGCATGATGCTGTTCCAGTCGGTTGGCTGCGCCACCTGCCACTCCGGGCTGAACTTCAGCGGCGCCAGCCTCCTTGGCCCCCGGTCGCCCTATCGGGTCTTTCCCGCCGCCGCCACGCCCTACGACCGTCGCTACGATCTCGAAGCCGACAAGGGCAAGGCCGGTCCCGCCGGCGCGCGCGGGGTGTGGCGCATCCCCTCGCTGCGCAACGTGGCGCTGACCGGCCCCTATTTTCACAATGGCGCGGTCAGCGACCTGGGCGAAGCCGTCCGGATCATGGCGGCCGCGCAATTGAACGCCGTCATCGGCAACGATCCCCGGCTCGGCCAGACCATCTCCTGGTCGCCGGCGCGCCGGACCTTCGACGTCGTCAATCGGCGGGTCCTCGGCGATCGGGACGTGGACGATATCGTCGCCTTCCTGCACGCCCTCAGCGCCGACTCGCTGCTTGGTGAAAAACGGTGATACCATGCTCTCGGCGCGTGCATCTCGTCGGGAGGGGTGGTTGGAAAGCCTGAAGATTTTCCGGGACCTGTCGCCGGATGGCCGGGAGCGGTTCGCCAAAAACCTGACGCGGCACCGCTTTCCCAAGGCCAGGACGATCATCGAAAAGGGGCAGGTGGTTTCCGGCGCCTATGTCGTGCTGCACGGCCAGCTTCGCGTCCACGCCTTCACCCCCGCCGGCAAGGAGGCGACGCTGTACCTCATCAACCCCGGGGAAACCTGCGTCCTGGCCCTGAACAGCCTGTTCAACGACCTCCTTTATCCCGCCTGGGTGCAGACCGAGACGGACACCACCGTCGGCGTCCTTTCCGGGCCGGTCTATCGCTCCCTGTTCGAGCGTGAACGGGCCATCCAGGACCTGACGGTGCGGGCGCTGTCCACGGTGGTTTTCCGGCTGATGGCGGAGCTGGAGCAGATCCACACCTGCAAGCTCGATCAACGGCTGGCGAGCTTCCTGCTGCTTCATGCTTCCGGCGACGGGGTGCTGCACAAAACGCAGCAGGAAATCGGTGCCCACATTGGCACCTCGCGGGAGGTCGTGGCGCGGATCATGGCCGACTTCGCCGCCAGCGGCTTCGTCGAAACCCGGCGCGGCCGGGTGAGGATTCTCCAGCCTTCCGGGCTGGCTTCATTGGCCCGGGACGGGGCTGGCTGCTAAGGTGGTGCCGACGAAACAAAACCGACGCGGGCGTGTTCATCACATAAAGTATTAGAAAGCTCGTTCGCGGAGAGAAACCATGGCGGACGCTACCGCCGAAGTGCTGGTCGATGTACTGGTCATCGGGGGCGGCGTGAACGGCGCCGGCATCGCCCGCGACGCCGCCGGGCGTGGCTTGTCGGTGTTCCTGTGCGAGCAGGCGGACCTTGGCTCGGCCACCTCATCGGCCAGCACCAAGCTGATTCACGGCGGCCTGCGCTATCTCGAACATTATGAATTCCGGCTGGTGCGCGAGGCGTTGATCGAGCGCGAGGTGCTGTTACGCGCCGCCCCGCACATCATCCGTCCCCTGCGCTTCGTCCTGCCGCACGAGGAGAGCATGCGGCCGGCGTGGCTGATCCGCGCCGGGCTGTTCCTTTATGATCATCTCGGCGGGCGCAAACGGCTGCCCGGCTCGACCGGCGTGAACCTGCGCCACCACCCCGCCGGCCGTCCCCTCGATCCCCGCTACACCAAGGGGTTCGAATACTCCGACTGCTGGGTCGAGGATTCCCGGCTGGTGCTGCTGAACGCCGTGGATGCCGAGGAACGCGGCGCGCGGATACGAACACGAACGCGCTTTCTCGGCGCGCGGCGCGATGGCACCCTCTGGCGGGCCGAACTGGAACCCGCCGAGGGCGGGGCCGCTTTCCCGATGCGCGCCCGCGCTTTGGTCAACGCCGCAGGCCCGTGGGTCGGCGACGTGCTGAACCGGCGCATCGGCACCAGTGCCCGCGCCTCGGTCCGTCTCGTCAAGGGCAGCCACATTGTCGTCCCCCGCCTGTTCGAGGGCGAGCACGCCTACATCTTCCAGAACGATGATCGCCGCATCGTCTTCGCCATCCCCTACGAAGGCGCCTTCACCCTGATCGGTACCACGGACGTGGACTATACCGGCGATCCCGCCGAGGTGGCGATCACCCCGGACGAGGTGGCCTATCTGTGCCGGGCGGTGTCGCGCTATTTCGCCTCGCCCGTCAAGCCGGAACAGGTGGTGTGGACCTATAGCGGCGTCCGGCCGTTGTATAACGATGACACCTCGGACGCCTCGGCCGTGACCCGCGACTATGTTCTGGAACTGGACGCGCCCGCCAGGCGGGCGCCGTTGCTGTCCATCTTCGGCGGCAAGATCACCACCTACCGCCGCCTTGCGGAACAGGCGGTAGAGAAGCTGTGCAAGGCTCTGGACCACCGCGCCGGCCCGTGGACGGCTGGCGCGCCGCTGCCGGGCGGCGACATTCCGGAAGCCGACTTGGCCGGCTTCCTGGCGGACCTGCGCCGCCGCCATCCCTGGTTGCCGCCCGGGGTGGCGCGGCGTTACGCCCATACCTACGGTACCCGCGTCGCCGACCTGCTGGACCGCGCCCGCTCCCTGGCCGATCTCGGCCGACCGCTGGCCGACGGGGTGTACGAGGCCGAGTTGCGCCACGCGGTCACCCGCGAATTCGTCCGTACAGCCGACGATTTCCTGTGGCGCCGCACCAAGCTGGGGCTCCACCTCGGCACGGCCGACCGCGAGGCTGTCGCCACCTGGATCGCCGAGCACCGGACGCAGCCCCTGGAGAGGGTAGGGACCTCCTGATGCTGAGGCTGGACCACATCTCCAAGCGCGTCGGCGCCGACCGTCACATCGACGACGTGACGCTGGAGTTGGCGGCGGGCAGCATCAACGTTCTTCTCGGCCGTACGCTGGCCGGCAAGACGACGCTGATGCGCCTGATGGCCGGGTTGGAGACGCCCTCGTCCGGCCGGGTGATCGAGAACGGGCGCGACGTCACCGGCGTCTCGGTGCGCCGGCGCGATGTCGCCATGGTCTACCAGCAGTTCATCAACTACCCCTCGCTGTCCGTCTACGACAATATCGCCTCGCCTTTGCGCATGAAGGGAGAGACCTCGGCGGAGATCGACCGCAAGGTCCGCCATACCGCCGTCATGCTGCGCATCGATCCCTGCCTTGACCGCCTGCCGGCGGAGCTGTCGGGCGGGCAGCAGCAGCGCACCGCCATTGCCCGCGCCCTGGTCAAGGGGGCAGGCCTGTTGCTCCTGGACGAGCCGCTGGTTAATCTGGACTACAAGCTGCGCGAGGAATTGCGGGCCGATCTGCGGGCGATCTTCGCCGACAGCGGTACCACCGTGGTCTATTCCACCACCGAGCCGCAGGAGGCCCTTGTCCTCGGCGGCGGCGTGGCCGTTGTACACGAAGGCCGCCTGTTGCAGGCCGGTCCGGTGATGGAGGTCTATCAGGCCCCGCGATCCGTCCTGTGCGCCGCCATCCTCAGCGACCCGCCGATGAACTTCGTCGACGCGGTGTTGTTCGACGACCAAGCGATACTCGATGACGATACGAAGTTGCCGCTGACCGCCCATGAGCGCGGTTTGCCGCAAGGGCCGTGCCGTATCGGCATCCGCGCCAACCACCTGACGGTAATCCGCCGCAGCGACCGGCAGGTGCCGATCCGCGGCAGGGTGGAACTGTCGGAGATCAACGGCTCCGAGACCTTCATCCACGTCACCCACAACAGTGTGTCGCTGATCGCGCGGGAGGAAGGCGTGCATGCCCACCCCTTGGGTACTCCGATCCAGGTCTACGCCGATCCCGAACAGGTTTTCGTATTCGATGACGCGGGTGCGCTGATCGCCGCCCCCCGCCGCCCGGCCGCCCGCCTTGTGGGGGCCGCCTGAGGACAGATCCATGGCCACTATCCGCCTTGATCACCTCGCCCACGCCTACCGGCCCAATCCCGCCGGACCGGAGGACTACGCGTTGCGCCGCCTCACCCAGGTGTGGGAGGACGGGGTAGCCTATGCACTGCTGGGGCCGTCGGGCTGTGGCAAGACCACGCTGTTGAACATCGTCTCCGGCCTCCTGACCCCTAGCGAGGGCCGGGTGCTGTTCGATGACGCGGACGTGACCGCGTGCGTGCCGGAGCAACGGAACATCGCCCAGGTGTTCCAGTTCCCGGTGGTCTACGACACCATGACTGTCTATGACAACCTGGCCTTTCCCCTGCGCAACCGGCACGTTCCGGCGGCGGAAGTGGACCGCCGGGTACGCCAAGTGGCCGAGGTGCTGGATCTGACCGCCGACCTCAAGCGCCGGGCCGAGCGGCTGACGCCCGATGCCAAGCAGAAGATATCCATGGGGCGCGGGCTGGTGCGCTCCGACGTGGCGGCGATCCTGTTCGACGAACCGCTGACGGTGATCGACCCTCACGCCAAGTGGCAGCTTCGCCGCAAGCTGAAGGAAATCCACCACGAATACCGGGTAACGCTGATCTACGTCACTCATGACCAGATGGAGGCCATGACTTTCGCCGATCGCGTCGCGGTGATGCATGACGGCCAGATCGTTCAGCTTGGCACGCCGCAAGAGCTGTTCGAGACGCCGCGCCACACCTTCGTCGGCTACTTCATCGGCAGCCCCGGCATCAACCTCGTCCCCTGCGAACCCGGCCCCGCCGACCGGGCGCTGGTGGACGGTATCGCCATCCCGCTGCCGTCGGGCGCCACCGGGCGGCTGAACCCCTCGGGCGGGCCGGTGGAACTGGGTATCCGGCCGGAATTCCTCCAGGTGGTCCATCCCGGCACGCCCGGCGCGGTGACCGCCCATCTCGGTCCCGTGGAGGAGCTTGGCACCTGCCGGCTGGTCACGGCGCGGCTGGGTCGGCACACGCTGAAGGCCAAGGTGCCGCCCGACCACGACATTCCGGCGGGACCGCTCGGCCTGCGGTTCCCACCCCAATGGACCAAGCTCTACCAGGACAGCGTGCTGGTGAATTGAGGCCCCCATGGACAAGACCTATGACAACCGCGCGTGGTTTCTGGTCATCCCGGTCTTCCTGATCGTCGCCTTCAGCGCGGTCATCCCGCTGATGACGGTGGTCAACTATTCGGTCCAGGAGATCATCGGCCCGGGCCTCTCGCTGTGGGTTGGCACGGAATGGTACGAGGAGGTGCTGGACGATCCGCGTCTGCACGACGCTCTCATCCGCCAGATTCTCTTCTCGCTGGCCGTGCTGGTGATTGAGATTCCCCTGGGCATCCTGATCGCCCTATCCATGCCCAGCGGGCGGAACCTGCGCACCTCGCTGACCCTGGTGCTGCTGGCGCTGCCGCTGTTGATCCCGTGGAACGTGGTCGGCACCATCTGGCAGATTTTCGGGCGCGGCGACATCGGCCTGGGCGGTGCCGCCATCCGGGCGCTGGGCATCGACTACAACTATACCGCCAACTCACTGCACGCCTGGATCACCGTGCTGGTGATGGACGTCTGGCACTGGACCTCGCTGGTGGCTCTGCTGTGCTACGCCGGGCTCCAGGCCATCCCGCCGGCCTATTATCAGGCCGCGCGCATCGACGGGGCGTCGCGCTGGTCGGTGTTCCGCCACATCCAGTTACCAAAGCTGCGCGGTGTGCTGCTGATTGCCCTGCTGCTGCGCTTCATGGACAGCTTCATGATCTATACCGAGCCATTCGTGCTGACGGGTGGCGGCCCGGGCAACGCGACCACCTTCCTGTCGCAGTATCTGACCCAGATGGCGGTGGGCCAGTTCGATCTGGGGCAGGCTGCGGCCTTCTCGATCATCTACTTCCTGATCGTGCTGCTGTTCAGCTTCATCTTCTACACCGTCGTCAACACCGCCGGCCGGGGCGTGAGTCGGGGAGGTCAGTCATGACCGTTCTCACCACCCCCCTGCCGGCCCAGGCCAAGGCGACCCGCGCCCCCCGCGTGGCGCTACGGCGTACGGTGCTGCTGGTTGCCTACATCGTCTTCCTCATGCTGCCCATCTACTGGATGGTCGTCATGTCGCTGAAGACCAACGAGGAAATCCTCTCCGGCCTGACGCTGATCCCACAGGAGCCGACGCTCAGGAACTACATCACCATCTTCACCGATCCGGCGTGGTACTCCGGCTACATCAATTCGATCTCATACGTGGCGCTCAACACCGTGATCTCGCTGTTGGTGGCGCTGCCGGCGGCCTATGCCTTCTCCCGATACCGCTTCATCGGCGACAAGCACGTCTTCTTCTGGCTCCTGACCAACCGCATGGCGCCGCCGGCGGTGTTCCTGCTGCCGTTCTTCCAGCTCTATTCCACCATCGGCCTGTTCGACACGCCCATCGCCGTGGCGCTGGCCCACTGCCTGTTCAACGTGCCGCTGGCGGTATGGATTCTCGAAGGCTTCATGTCCGGTGTCCCGCGCGAGATCGACGAGACCGCATTCATCGACGGCTACAGCTTCCCGCGCTTCTTTTTGACCATCTTCCTGCCGCTGATCCGCGCCGGCATCGGCGTCACCGCTTTCTTCTGCTTCATGTTCAGCTGGGTTGAGCTGCTGTTGGCCCGCACGCTGACCAGCGTCGCCGCCAAGCCTATTGCCGCCACCATGACCCGCACGGTCAGTGCCGCCGGCATGGATTGGGGCCTGCTGGCGGCGGCGGGGGTGCTGACCATCGTGCCCGGCGCGCTGGTGATCTGGTTCGTGCGTCACTACCTCGCGAAGGGCTTTGCGCTCGGCCGCGTATAGGAGGCTGTTATGGACCTCGACTGGATGGCGTGGACGTGGCCGACGGCGGCGTTTTTCCTGGCCGTAGCCTTGATGCTGGCCGCCATGACGGCGTGGGAGGCGGCTTCCCCCACCGCCGAGCGTCGGGGCTTCCTGCCGATGGTGACGACGCGCGGCGACCGGTTGTTCATCGGCCTTCTGGGGGCGGCCTACATCCATCTGGGCTGGCTGGCGCTGACCGGGCTGGACCTGTGGATGGCTTCGATCCTGGCGGTGGTATGGCTGGTGGCGGTGATGCGCTACGGCTGATCCCCCGGAGGCGGGCCGGCGCGCCGGGGCCGGCACGACCCTTCAGGAACCCGGCTCAACAGGGAGGAAAAAAGCGTGTCAAACACAGCAAGGGCACGAGCCGTGGTCGCGGGCGTCGTCGGCGTGATGCTGGCGACGGGCGCGCTGCCGGTCCGCGCGCAGAGTGACGACCAGTACGTCGCGGCGGCGCGACGTTGGGTGGACCAGGAGTTCCAGCCGTCCAGCCTGTCCAAGGACGAGCAGATGAAGGAGATGGAGTGGTTCATCCAGGCCGCGAAGCCGTTCCGCGGCATGGAGATCAACGTCGTCTCCGAAACCATCACCACCCATGAGTATGAATCGAAGACGCTGGCCCGCGCTTTTTCCGAGATCACCGGCATCCGGCTCAAGCATGACCTCATCCAGGAAGGCGACGTCATCGAGAAACTGCAAACCCAGATGCAGTCGGGCCGCAACATCTACGACGCCTATGTCAACGACAGCGATCTGATCGGCACCCACTTCCGCTACGGCAGCGTGGTGCCGCTGTCCGACTGGATGGCGGGCGAGGGCAAGGACGTCACCCTGCCGACGCTGGACGTCAACGACTTCATCGGCAAGTCCTTCACCACCGGCCCCGATGGCAAGCTCTACCAGCTTCCCGACCAGCAATTCGCCAACCTCTACTGGTTCCGCGCCGACTGGTTTGCCCGCCCCGATCTGCAACAGCGGTTCAAGGCCAAGTACGGCTATGACCTGGGCGTGCCGCAGAACTGGTCGGCCTACGAGGACATCGCCGACTTCTTCACCAACGATGTGAAGGAGATCGACGGGGTGCGCGTCTACGGCCACATGGACTACGGCAAGAAGGATCCGTCCTTGGGCTGGCGCTTCACCGACGCGTGGCTCAGCATGGCCGGGGCCGGCGACAAGGGCATCCCCAACGGCCTGCCGGTGGACGAGTGGGGCATCCGGGTGGAGGGTTGCCGCCCCGCCGGCTCCTCGGTCATCCGTGGCGGCGACGCCAACGGCCCGGCGGCGGTCTACGCGTTGACCAAATACATTGACTGGATGAAGAAGTATGCCCCGCCCCAGGCCGCCGGCATGACCTTCTCTGAATCCGGCCCGGTCCCCGCCCAAGGCAACATCGCCCAGCAGATTTTCTGGTACACGGCGTTCACCGCCGACATGACCAAGCCCGGCCTGCCGGTGGTCAACGCCGACGGCACGCCCAAGTGGCGCATGGCTCCTTCGCCGCACGGCGCCTATTGGGAGGAGGGCATGAAACTCGGCTACCAGGACGCCGGTTCCTGGACGCTGATGAAGTCGACCCCCGTCGACCGTCGCAAGGCGGCGTGGCTCTACGCCCAGTTCACCGTGGCCAAGGCCACGTCCTTGAAGAAGACCATGGTCGGCCTGACGCCGATCCGCGAGTCGGACCTTCGGACCGACGCCATGTCGCAGGCGGCGCCCAAGCTGGGCGGTCTGGTGGAGTTTTACCGCAGCCCGGCGCGGGTCGCCTGGACGCCCACCGGCACCAACGTCCCCGACTATCCCAAGCTGGCGCAACTGTGGTGGCCGAACGTCGCCGAGGCGGTAACCGGCGAGAAGACCCCGCAACAGGCCATGGACAGCCTGGCCGACGCCCAGGACAAGGTGCTGGCACGGCTGGAGCGGGCCGGGGTGGGCGGCGAATGCGCGCCCAAGCTCAACCCCGAGCGCGATGCCCAATACTGGTTTGCTCAACCGGGCGCGCCGAAACCGAAGCTGGCCAACGAGAAGCCGCAGGGTGAAACCGTGGCCTACGACGCTTTGCTGGCGGCGTGGCGCGAGGGCCGCGTCCGCTGAGGGCAAGCCGACTGGGTATGGCGGGGATGGTGCCGCACCATCCCCGCGCCGTGGCTTTTTTTCTGGAAAAAAAGACCGCAGATTGCTTAAGAGAAGAAAAACAGCATAACGCTTCCGACACATGCAGGCGGGTTGTGGTGCCGGGTGTGTGGCTGTCGGGTGTGTCGCTGTCGGGTGGATCGGTTTAAAAGTGTTGACACGGTCCGTTCGTCCTTGAGACTCAGGGTTTTTGCGGCTCCGAAGGCCGTTCGTCCGTGCGACCGTGTCCGATTTTTCCTGCGACAAGTCCGTTCCTCGTGAGACGAGCCGGGGGGGCGGACGTGCGACGTCCGACA
>DASPMK010000129.1:0-2310 GCA_035627075.1 Azospirillaceae bacterium | reverse complement strand
CGTGGGGAATCACCACGTCGGGCACCTGGCATTCGCGAGCGATGCGCGCATGTTCGTTGAGATGTCGTTCTTCGCCGTGGACCGGCACCGCCAGTTGAGGACGCACCCACTGGTACATACTTACCAGTTCGTCGCGTGCCGGGTGGCCGGAAACGTGGACAAACTCTTGGTCCGCCGTCACCACCTCGACACCAAGCCTGACGAGAAGGTTCTGGACGCGGGCGATGGCACGCTCGTTGCCGGGAATCTCCCGCGAGGAGAAGATCACCGTGTCGCCGGTCTCCAACGTCACTTCCGGGTGATCGTCGCCGGCGATGCGGGCCAGCGCCGAGCGCGGCTCCCCCTGGCTACCGGTGCAGATAAGAACCACCTTGTCCCTCGGCAGATAGCCGGCGTCATGCTCGGACAGGAAAAGCGGCACATCCTTGAGATAGCCGTTGGACCGCGCCGCTTCGTTAATTCGCCACAGCGATCGCCCGACCAGCGCCACATGCCGCTCGTTGGCGGCGGCGGCTTTGGCGATGCTCTCCAACCGCGCCACGTTGGTGGCGAAACAGGTGACGGCGATACGGTTGGAGAAGCGCCCGAACAACTGCATAAAGCTGTCGCGCACCGCCGCTTCCGACCCGGAATGGCCGGGCACCAGGGCATTGGTGCTGTCACACACCAAGGCCAGGACGTCTTCCTCGCCGATTTCGGCCAGGCGCTTTTCATCGGTGGTGAGGCCGACCACCGGATCGGGATCAAGTTTCCAATCACCGGAGTGGACCACCGTGCCGGCGGCGGTGCGGATGACCACGACGTTGGGCTCGGGGATCGAGTGGGTGACGGTCACCAGTTCGACCTCGAAGGGACCGACCTGGAAACGGCCTGAGAGCGGGATCTCATGGATCTCTATCCGCCCGGCCAGCCCCCGCTCGTGAAGTTTGGCGCGCAGCACCGCAGCCGTGAACGGCGTGGCGTAGATGGGGCACTCCAGATGGGGCCAAAGGTATTGGACGGCGCCCAGATGGTCTTCATGCGCGTGGGTCAGGACTAACCCCGCCAAATCTTCGCGCCGATCCCGGATGAAGGTCGGGTCAGGCATGATGACGTCGACGCCGGGCATGGTCTCATCGCCGAACGAAATGCCGAGATCGATCATCAGCCACTTGCCGGCATGGCCGTAGAGGTTGAGATTCATCCCGATCTCGCCCGCCCCGCCTAGCGGCAGGAAATAGATGGCGCCATCCGTCATGGCGAAGGGAACGCCGAGCCGGGATTCGCTTTCAAAGGTCATGAATTCGCATTGCGTTGGTGAATGAGCAGCAAGCCGCGCAGGGTCAACTCCCCGTCGATGTGCTGAATGACATTGGTCGCGCGGGCGAAAAGAACAGCCAGCCCGCCGGTGCCGACCACCGTCATCGGCCCGCCGTATTCCGCCTGGATGCGCCTGATCAACCCTTCTATAAGGCCGATATATCCCCAGAAAATGCCGGACTGCATGCAGGCCACTGTGCTCTTGCCGATGACCGCCGAAGGTTGGACGATATCCACGCGCGGCAGTTTGGCGGCGGCCATATGCAACGCTTCCAACGACAGATTGATGCCCGGAGCAATCACACCCCCGGCATAGTTGCCATCATCGTCGACCACGTCGAATGTCGTGGCGGTACCGAAGTCAATGACGATGAGCGGCGGCGTGTAAGTGGCGGCGGCCGCCACGGCGTTGACCAGACGGTCGGCACCCACCTCTTCCGGCCGGTCGACTTTGGCTTCGGCGCCGAGTTTAACAGAGGGGGAGCCTACCTGTAGTGGCTCGCAGTTGAAGTGGCCCTTGCACAGCCGCTTCAGATTGAAGGTCACCTGCGGCACAACGCTGCCGACGATCGCCGCCGTGATGTCGCAGGGATTGAGCCCCTTCAGCGCCATCAAGTGGATCAGCCATACGGCATACTCGTCGCCGGTGCGCCGCGGATCGGTCGCGCACCGCCACATGCCGCGCTGGACATCCCCGTCATAGATGGCGAACACCACATTCGTGTTGCCGGCATCGATGGCAAGCAGCATGCCTCGTTATCCTTCCCCTGATGCTGGGAGGCTGAAGAAAACATCGCCCGCGGTGATGCGAAGTGCCCCGCCGGTGTCCTGATCCAGTTGCAGCGCGCCGTCTGCATCAAGATCGCGGAAGACTCCCGCCAAGGTGCGGTCGGTAAGGCGGACGGTGATCGGCCCGCCCAGACCGTGGGCACCATCGAGCCAACCCGCCCGGATAGCGGTGAAACCCTCGGATCGCCATATCGCCAACCAGCGCTGAAGATGGCGAACAAC
>DASPMK010000128.1:0-23449 GCA_035627075.1 Azospirillaceae bacterium | reverse complement strand
CAGTTCGTCGTCATCCGCCGGCACCTCGATCAGCGCCCGTGCGCCGGGGTTCAGGGTGTGGCAGGTCCGTTCGGCGACAATCGCCGGGTCGATCAGGTGCTCGAAGGTGTGGAAGGACAGCACCGCATCGAAGGTATCGGCCGGATAGTTCCAATCCTCGGCGGCGGTGGTCACGATGTCGATGCCGAAGGCCATCCGGCCGCGTTCCGCGACGGCGGCGTTCACCTCCAACCCCGTGACATGGCAGCCCTGCTCAGCCAGCTTGCGCAGCACCCGGCCCTCCAGGCAGCCGATTTCCAGCACCCGGAAGCCGGCGGGCACCGGTTGTGGAACGAGTCCCAGACCGGCGACCTTGCCGAAGCGGCCCGTTTCGAAGCGTTGCCACTGGGCATCGTCCTCAATGGCCTGGATACCCTGGTGGCCGCAGTTTTCGTGGAAGTACGCCATCCCCTGGTAGCGCTCGACCAGGGACTTCTGGCTCATCGGCTCGCGGACGAACTTATGGCCGCACGTCTCGCACAGGTAGATGACGCGTTGTCGGATTTCGACGGCGAAGGAGATGGCGCTACAGGTGCAGGCGGGGCAGGTGTTCCAGATCATTGGGGCGGATTTCTTTTCCCAAAGCGCAGATGGCCGACGTGAGTGCGGACCTACTTCGCCACCGCCGCCCAGGTCTTGCCGCCATCGCCACTGACGACGATAGCGCCGGAGCGGGAGGTCGCGGCGAAACGCCCTTGGGGGCCGGCGGTGAAATGCAGCAGGAAATCATCGCCCGGTACCTGGCCCAGCGTTGCCCAGCCGGCGCTGCCCTCCGGCGCGGCGATCAGGCCGGTCCCCAGCATGTAGGCGCGCACGGTGCCGTCGGCATCGATGTCCACCGTGGACACCGGCCGCTTCAGGATGTGGGCGGGCTGCCAACTCCGGCCGGCATCCTTGCTGACCAGCAGGCCGGTCTGGGTCGCGGCGTAGACGATGTCGGGGCTCTTGGCTCCGGCGGCGAGGTCCAGCGTGCCGGCCGGCGCCGGTCCGGCCACGGTCCAGGTCTTGCCGCCGTCGCGGCTGACCTGGATGCCGCCGTGCAGGCCATAGACGACGTTGGGATCGGCCTTCGACACATCCATGGCATGGAAGTCCACCGGCCCGTCAACGCCGTCGGCCACCTTGGTCCAACTCACGCCGCCGTCGGTGGACACTTGAAAGCCCAGATTGCCCCCCTTGGCCGGATGGCCGCTGGCGAACAGGATGGTGGATTGGGTCGGATGCGGCGTGAAGCCCATGAAGTCGTCGCGGGTTTCGGATACCGGCGCCGCCATGCCGTCCGGCTCCAGCCGCCACAGGCCGTGATGGGTGGCGATCAGCAGCCGTGACGGGTCCGCCCGGTCAAAGGCCAAGCCGTGGATGTGGCTCAGCTTGGACGACGGCAGCGACTCCGCCGCCAACGCCGGGGCGGCCAGCAGAGACAAGGTGGCGAAAACGGCGGTCAGGCGCATCAGGCGTTGGCCCTCTTCTTGGCGGTGGTCTTGGGCTTGGCCTCCGCCTTGTCCTTGGTGGCGGTCTTGGCCGCGGTTTTGGTGGTGCCCTTGCTGGTCTTGGCCGCTTTCGGGGCGGGGGCCTTCTCGTCGCCGTCCGCCTTTTCCGCCCCCTTGGTCTTGGCGGCGGTCTTGGTGGTGGTCTTGGCCGCGGCGGTTTTGCCGTTGCCCTTGGCCGCCGGTTTCTTGCCACCGCCGTCCTTGGCCACCTTGGCCGCCAGCAGTTCCACCGCCTGGGTCAACGTCACTTCATCGGGGTTGGCTCCCTTGGGCAACGAGGCGTAGACCGAACCGTGCTTGACGTAGGGACCGAAGCGGCCCGAGCCCATCGAGATCGCTTTGCCGTCTTCGGGATGCTCGCCCAGCACCTTGCCCGGCGCCGTCGCCTTGCGCCCGCCCTTGCCGGCCTCGGCCAGCAGCGTCACGGCGCGGTTCATGCCGATGGTCAGCACGTCGTCGTCGGGGCCGAGCGATTTGTAAGCCGGCCCGTGCTTGAGGTATGGCCCGAAGCGCCCCAGCCCGGCCTGGATCATCTCGCCGGACTCGGGGTGCTTGCCGATGTCGCGTGGCAGGGCCAGCAGCGCCAGCGCCTTGTCCAGGTCGATATCGCCCGGCGCCATGCCCTTGGGCAGGGACGCCCGCTTGGGCTTCTCGATGTTCTTGTCCTTGCCCTTCCTGGGCTCGGCGGCACCCGGGGCGGGGCCGAGCTGGACATAGGCGCCGAACGGACCACGGCGAACCGTGACCGGCAGGCCGGTGACGGGATCGTTGCCCAGCTCGCGCGGCCCTTCGACCAGTTCCTGCCCTTCCTCGCCACCCGCCACCGTCAGCGGCCGGGTGTAGCGGCACTCGGGGTAGCGGTTGCAGCCGATGAAGGCGCCGGTGCGCGACAGCTTCAGGCCCAGCCGCCCCTCATGGCACGACGGGCAGCCGCGCGGGTTGCTGCCTTCGGCACCGGCCGGGAAGAAGTGCGGACCGAGTTCCTCGTCCAGCGCGTCGATCACCTGGGTGATGGTCAGGTCCTTGGTCTCGTCGATCGACGACGAGAAGTGTCGCCAGAACTCGCGCAGCACCGTTTTCCAGTCGATGCGGCCACCGGAAACGTCGTCCAGCTTCTGTTCCAGGTCGGCGGTGAAGTTGTACTCCACATACCGCTCGAAGAAGCTTTCCAGAAAGGCGGTGACCAGCCGGCCGCGGTCTTCCGGCACGAATCGCTTCTTGTCCAGCCGCACGTATTCGCGGTCCTGCAACACCTGAAGGATCGAGGCGTAGGTGGACGGCCGCCCGATACCCAGTTCCTCCAGCTTCTTGACGAGGCTGGCCTCGGTGTAGCGCGGCGGCGGCTGGGTGAAATGCTGATCGTGCTTGATGTTGCCGCGCCCCAGCGGGTCGCCTTCCTTCATCGGCGGCAGCCAACGGCTCCATCGTGGTGTTCGCCGGCGTCGTCGCGGTCCTCCTGATAGACGCGCAGGAAGCCGTCGAACACCACGATGGAGCCGTTGGCGCGCAGGACCGCCTGGTTGCCGTCGCCCGAAATGTCGATGGCGACCTGATCCAGCACCGCGCTTTCCATCTGGCAGGCGACGGTGCGCTTCCAGATCAGCTCGTAAAGCCGCAGTTCGATCGGCTCAAGATAGCGGGCCACCTCGTCGGGCCGGCGGAACAGGTCGGTGGGGCGGATGGCCTCGTGGGCCTCCTGGGCGTTCTTGGCCGCCGTCTTGTAGACGCGCGGGCTGCTCGGCACGTAGTTGCCGCCCCAGGTCTTTTCGATCAGCGCCCGGGCGCCGCCGATGGCCTCGCCCGACAGGGTCACGCCGTCGGTTCGCATGTAGGTGATGAGGCCAACCGTCTCGCCGCCGATGTCCACGCCCTCATACAGCCGTTGCGCCGTGCGCATGGTGGCCGTCGCCCCCATGCCGAGCTTGCGCGAGGCTTCCTGCTGCAAGGTGGAGGTGGTGAACGGCGGCGAGGGATTGCGCCGCGCCTGCCGGCGTTCGACCGAGGCCACGCGGAACGACAGCGGCGTCAGCTTGGCCACGGCCGCTTCCGCCGCCTCGCGGTTGGGCAGGGCGAACTTGTCGAGTTTCTTGCCGTCCAGGTGGGTCAGCTTGGCGGTGAAGAGCTGGCCTTCGGGGGTCTTGAAGACGACCTCGATGGTCCAGAACTCCTGCGGCCGGAACGCCTCGATCTCGCCTTCGCGCTGGCACACCAGCCGCAGCGCCACCGACTGCACGCGTCCCGCCGAGCGCGAGCCCGGCAGCTTGCGCCACAGCACCGGCGACAAGGTGAAGCCGACGAGATAGTCGAGCGCGCGGCGGGCCAGATAGGCTTCCACCAGTTCGCGGTCGACATCGCGCGGCTTGCGCATGGCGTCGAGCACCGCGCCCTTGGTGATCTCGTTGAAGGTGACGCGCTGGATGTCGACCTTGCCGGCCAGCTTGCGCTCGGCCAGCAACTCCTTCACGTGCCACGCGATCGCTTCGCCCTCGCGATCCGGATCGGTGGCGAGATAGACGCGATCCGCCTGGCGCACGGCGCGGGCGATGTCGTCGATGTGCTTCTTGGAGCGATCCCCCAGCTCCCAGTCCATCGCGAAGTCTTCCTCGGGGCGCACGGAGCCGTCCTTGGCCGGCAGGTCGCGCACATGCCCGAAGGAGGCGAGGACGGTATAGTCGTCGCCCAGGTACTTGTTGATGGTCTTGGCTTTTGCCGGTGATTCGACAATGACGACGTTGCTAGCAGGCAAGAGGCCCCGCCTTCCCTAATTCACAAGAACAGCATCCGTTTAAGGAACGATCAGGCTGATCTGGTTCCCTGGATGGTGCTGGACACGCCCGGCCAGATCGAGTTCCAGCAGGACGCTCCGCACCACGGATGCAGACAATTGGCACCCACGGATCAGTTCGTCAACGGGAACCGGGGCGGGCGACAGGCTTTCCAGTACGATAGCACGAGCATGATCGATGTCGGACTCGTCCGGCGGCGCCTGGAAGTCGGCGGCGAACAGATCGCCCTGGCGTTCGCCCAGCGGCGGGCGGATGATGCTTTCCAGCGCGCGGATCACGTCGTCGGCCGATTCGATCAGGGTGGCTCCCTGGCGAATCAGGTTATTGGTGCCGGCCGAGCGAGGGTCGAGCGGATATCCCGGAACGCCGAACACCTCGCGCCCCTGCTCCAACGCGGTTCGCGCGGTGATGAGAGACCCGGACTGGGGGGCGGCTTCCACCACCACCACGCCCAGCGACAGGCCGGAGATGATGCGGTTGCGCCGGGGAAAATGCCGTGCCTGGGGATTGGAGCCGATGGCCGTTTCGGCGACGATCACCCCCATTTCGGCGATTTCGCGGTAAAGCTCCCGGTTTTCCTCGGGATAGACCACGTCGATGCCGCCGGCCATCACGGCGGCGGTGCCGAAGGGCAGGGAACCCCGGTGCGCCGAGGTGTCGATGCCGCGGGCGAAACCGGAGACCACCAGAAGGTCGGCCCGGCCCAAGTCGCCGGCCAGCCGTTCGGCGAAGCGCCGCCCGTTCATCGAGGCGTTGCGCGAGCCGACCAGCGCCACCGCGCGCCGGCGCAACAGATGGGCATGACCCAGAACCGAGATGATGGGCGGTGCGTCGTCGATGGCGGCCAGGGCTTCGGGGTAGTCGGGTTCGCAGGCGGCGATCAACCGGGCGCCAAAGCGGGTATTGGCCTCCACTTCGCGTTCGGCGGCGGCGCGCGACGTCACCTTCAGCAGCTTGGCCCGGCCGCCGCGCTGCGCCAGATCGGGCAGGGCCTCCAGCGCGCGCGACGCCTTGCCGAACCGCTCCAGAAGGCGGAAAAAGGTGATGGGGCCGACGTTTTCGGTGCGGATCAGGCGCAGCCAGTCGAGACGTTCGGCGTCGGTGAGAGGGTGGCGAGGCATAGGCGTAGGCATACGCGTAAAATCATACATTGATTCGCAGTGGTCAACGAAAACACGGCGTCATCGTGTTCAGCGCAACTTTTAAGCGGAGGGTTTGCCATGGCCTGGGACGCCAAGCAGTACGACCGTTTCAAAGCGCAGCGCTCGCGCCCGGCCCGCGACCTGCTGGCCGCCTTGCCGGAATGGGCGCCACGCCGGATCGTCGATCTGGGTTGCGGCGGCGGGGCGTTGGCGCGGGAGCTGGCCCGGCGCTTTCCAGGATCGGAAGTAATCGGTGTCGATTCGTCGGGCACCATGCTGGCCCAGGCGGGGGCGCAGCCGTCGGTCGTCCGTTGGATCGAGGCGGACATCGCGGCCTGGGCGCCCGATGTGCCGATCGATCTGATCGTGTCCAATGCCGCTCTGCATTGGCTGAGCGACCACGCGGGCCTGTTCGCCCGGCTGCCCGGCCATCTGGCGCCGGGCGGCGTGCTGGCGGTGCAGATGCCACGCCAGCACGTCAACCCCTCCCACACGCTGCTGGCCGAGGTGGCGGCCGATCCACGCTGGGCCGACCGGCTGGCCCAGGCGGTGCCGCGGGCCCCGCGCGTCCATGAGCCAGGGCGTTACTACGACTGGCTGGCGCCCCGGGCGTCTTGGGTGGATGTGTGGGAAACCGAATACCTCCATGTGCTGGAGGGGGAGGACGCGGTTTTCGAGTGGGTCAAGGGCACGACTTTGGTGCCGGTCGAGGAGGCCTTGTCCCCCGACGAACTGGCGGCGTTCGAAGCCGCCTACCGTGCCCGTCTGGCGGCGGCCTACCCCCGCCGCGCGGACGGCGCGACGCTGTTACCGTTCCGCCGGCTGTTCGTGATGGCGGGAAGGTGAGGGGAGAGCCTACACCTTCTTCTTCCCCGCCCCGATCTTCGGTTCCTCGCCCTTCATCAGACGCCGGATATTGGCCTCATGGCGGATGAAGACCAGCGCGGCGATGAACAGGCACAGCGCCGCCACCTCCGGCCCCGCCAGGAACCACGCCGCTATTGGCGACAGACCAACCGCCACCAGCGCCGACAGCGACGAGATGCGCCCCACGGCCGCCGCCGCCAGCCACGTCAGGCACGCCACGAGGCCTACCGGCCACGCCATGGCCAGCAGCACGCCCAGTGCCGTCGCCACGCCCTTGCCGCCCTTGAAGCCCAGCCACACCGGGAAGGTATGGCCCAGCATCGAGCCGCCGGCTGCCCACACCGCCACCTCCGGCACCACGAACAGGGCTGCCAGCACGGCGATGGCGCCCTTGCCGCTGTCGAGAATCAATGTCACCAGCGCCAGCGGCCTGTTGCCGGTGCGCAGTACGTTGGTGGCGCCGATGTTGCCCGAGCCGATCCGGCGGATGTCACCGTAGCCGGCCAGCCGCGTCAGCACCAGCCCGAATGGAATGGAACCCAGGAGATAGCCGAACAGCGCGGCGGCCAGCGCCTCGACCATCGCCCTACATCCCCCGCCAGAACACGGTGCGGCCGTCCACCACCGTGCGGGTGGCGATGCCGGTCGCCGGGCGGCCGTCGAACGGCGAGTTCTTCGACTTGGAAAGGAACGCGTCCACGTCGATCTTCCACAGCCGGTCGGGGTCGAACACCACCAGGTCGGCCGCCGCTCCCTTGGCGAGCCGTCCCAAGGGCAGCCCCAGAATGCCCGCTGGCTGGCAGGTCAGGCAGGCCAGTGCCCGCATCAGCGAGATTTCACCCTTGTGCATCAGCTCCAGGGTCAGCGGCAGGAGCGTTTCCAGGCCGATGATGCCGAAGGCCGCCTGGGCAAAAGGCACGCGCTTGGAATCCTGATCCTGCGGGATGTGGTCGGACGCGATGGCGTCGATGGTGCCGTCGGCCAAACCCTGGACGATGGCGCGCCGGTCCATCTCGGTGCGCAGCGGCGGCGATACCTTGGCGAAGGTGCGGTAGTCGCCGACGTCCATCTCGGTCAGCGCGAAGTAGGCCGGCGCGGTGTCGCAGGTCACCTTGATGCCGCGTTTCTTGGCCTGCCGGATGACGTCCACGCCCATGGCGGTGGAGACGTGCGCGATGTGCAGGCGCCCGCCGGTCAGCTCGACCAGCCGCAGGTCGCGCTCGATCATGATCACCTCGGCCGCCGCCGTGATGCCCGAAAGCCCCAGTCGCGTCGCGATCTCGCCGGCGTTCATGACACCCGATGCCAGCCGCGGCTCCTCCGGGTGCTGGATGATGAGCCGGTCGAAGGTCTTGGCGTAGCTCAGCGCCCGGCGCATGGTCAGCGGGTCGGCCACCGCCTGGATGCCGTCGGTGAAGGCCACAGCCCCGGCCTCGGCCAGCAGGCCGATCTCGGTCAGTTCGCTGCCCTTCAATCCCTGTGTCACGGCGGCGTAGGCGAAGACCTTGACCAGTTTCACCTCGCGCGCCCGGCGCGCGATGAACTCCAGGCCGGCGACGTCGTCGATCACCGGCTCGGTGTTGGGCAATGCCACCATGGCGGTGACGCCGCCGGCGGCGGCCGCCTTGCTGGCGGTCAGGATGGTTTCCTTGTGCTCCTCGCCGGGCTCGCCCACCGAGACGCGCATGTCGACCAGGCCGGGGGCGAGACACTGGCCGTTCAGGTCCACCACCTCCACGTCCGGCGGCACGCCGCCGTTGAACAGGCCGGGACCGAAATCGGCGATCTTCGAGCCCTCGACGAGAAGGCCGCCGCGGGCGTCCAGACCCGAAGCGGGGTCGAGGAGGCGGGCGTTCACATAGGCGGTGCGGCGGGTCATCGGGCGGCCTCGCTCCGGCGCTGGGCGGTCAGAAGATCAAGGCAGGCCATGCGCACGGCGACGCCCAGTTCCACCTGATCGAGAATGACCGACCGGTTGATGTCGTCGGCCACTTCCGAATCGATCTCGACGCCCCGGTTCATCGGGCCTGGGTGCATGATCAGGGCGTGGGGTTTGGCCACCTTCAACTTTTCGTAATCCAGGCCGAAGAAGTGGAAATACTCGCGGATGGACGGCACGTACTGGCCCTGCATCCGCTCGCTCTGCAAGCGCAGCATCATCACGATATCGGCGTCGGCGAGGCCGGTCTTCATGGAGTGATGGACCTCCACCCCCAGCCGTTCGATGGCCGACGGCAGCAGGGTGGGCGGCGCCACCACGCGGACATGCGCCCCCATGATGTTCAGGAGGTGGATGTTGGAGCGCGCCACCCGGCTGTGCAGGATGTCGCCGCATATGGTGACGGTCAGCCCCTGGAGCCGGCCGACGCGGCGGCGAATGGTCAGCGCGTCCAGCAATCCCTGGGTCGGGTGCTCGTGCTGGCCGTCGCCGGCGTTGATCACCGCGCAGTTGACCTTTTCCGACAGAAGTTTCGGCGCGCCCGACTCCGGGTGACGAACCACCAGCACATCCAGGTGCATGGCGTTGAGCGTCATCGCCGTGTCGATCAGGGTTTCGCCCTTCTTCACCGAGGAGGACGCCACCGACATGTTGATCACGTCGGCGCCCATCCGCTTGGCGGCCAGTTCGAACGACGTGCGCGTGCGGGTGGAGTTCTCGAAGAACAGGTTCACGATCGTCCGGCCGCGCAGAAGGTCCCCCTTCTTGTTGGGCTGACGGTTCTGCTCGACATAGTTATCGGCCAGATCGAGAACACGGGTGATTTCCGCCGCCGACAGGCCCTCGATGGCCAGCAGGTGGCGGTGGGGAAAGGCCGGGGGCTGGGCCTCGGCGATGTGCGGGGTGGCGGTCATGGCGGCGACTATAGGCAGCGCCGTGCGTCAGGGCAACGGCCACTCGTGGACTTGTGGGTACGAAGGCGTGTCATCGCCGGGGGGCGTCAATGAGCGGCCATCGCCCTCGGCCCTGGTGCCGCGGGCACTACCCGGAGTGGGCGCGGCCCTCAGGGGTGCGGCAATCGACACTTGCCACGGCCGGGGATTTGCTGGACCATGCGCAGCGGAGTGCTGTGTTGATAGAGTGTTAACCAGCATGCGCCTTCAATGCGGGCGAGCAGCCGGTGCGATCCTGGGCGGTTTTCGAAGCGGTACAGACAGACGATGTCGGACAATTCCGAGTTTATGAACTTCTTCGAGCTGCCGCTGAAGAACTGGGATCTCTTCAGCAGCATGACTCTGCGGCAGGGGCGAATCGTTCTGATGAGCGATCTGACGCCGGCCATCGATTTCTTCAATTCGAGCGACGTCGGCATCGGGGCGCGCAACGTCCAGCAGGCGACGGCCGAACTCAACATCCCGCCGGCGGAGCAGGAGCGCTTGTCGCGCATCATGCGCCTGCGTTCCTACGACGTGTACACGCTGCGCGCCGCGCTGGCCGGTCACCTCAACGCCGATGAAATCGATCGCATGGCTCTGCCGCCGGGCGAACGCAAGCTTTTGGAGAAATACACCCGCGACTACACTCGCGCGCTGTTCCGCCTGATCTTCGAAGACAAGACTATCGAGGTGACGGACCGGCACAGCATGAAGGAACTCCTCCAGCAGACCAGCGAGGAGATGGTCCGCAACAACGTGCTGGCGCTGGCACAGAAGTTCCAGATCAAGCCCGAACAGTTGGTGGACTACATCGCCTCCATCGGTGACATGCTGCTGGCGATCTCGTTCTACCGCCGCACCTATGAACACGCGCGCAGGGACATCGAAAGTTTCCTTACCCAGATCAGGAAGGTGGGTGAGGATAAGATCCTGAAGTACCGTCACGTCGGCATCCAGCGGCGGGTGGTCTTCATCTACCGGCTGGGGCAGATAACGCTTCAGGTGCTCGATCGCTACTTCGAGAGCATCAACCGCATCGGCGAGATCTGGGAGACGCTGACGCCGGAAAAGTTCCGGGCGCTGCACGACGAGATGGAGCAGCAGTACCCGAAGATCGGGCGAATCCTGTGCATCTGGCAGGTCAAGATGCAGGCGTGGCGGGGACGTTTCTGCGACAAGGAGGGGCGTCCGAAGGACTCCACCATGGACCAGCAGGCCACCTTTTTTTCCGACCGTATCTATCCCAAGTTCGAGACGATCCAGGACGATCTGCACACGGTGAAGGACCTCAATCAGGTGTTCTTCGGCATGGAACCGGAAGGCGGCAACGACCTGGGGCTTGGGGAAGGCGAGGGCGGGGCAGCCAGCTAATCTTACTGTGTCATAAGCACGAAAGATATATAGGTGGGTCAAGGGGTTGTCGTCGTAATGCCACGAAAGCGTGTGGCGAAGGCATCCAGGCAATCCTTTGATAATACAAACTTTTCCGCCGTCATCTGGTCGTATGACACAGTAAGACCAAGAGCTCGCCCGGGAATGATCAACGCTATACCAAGAAGTTACTCTATCTCGTCATGCGCGGGCTTGACCCGCGCATCCACGCCGGGCAACGGAATGGTCGTTGGGCGTAGATGGCCGGATCAAGTCCGAACATGACGAAGGCGGTGATCTAACATCCTGATATCGTTGCGCATCTTCTCGGACGGGCTCTCAAGGATGGAGGCCGAGGCCGCCAAAGACGACCAGGGCCAAGGGCAGGGTGAATGCCGCCAGCACGGTCTGCGTCGTGATGATCCCCGCCGCCATCCGATGGTCCCCGCCCATCTGCCGGGCAAGCACATAGGCCGAGGCGGAGGCGGGCAGGGCGTTGAACAGCACGGCGATGGTCAGCGTCAATCCCTGTACGCCCAGCAACTTGCCCAACAGGGCGGTGATCCCCGGCAGCAGCATCAGCTTGATCACCGACGACTGGAGCACCGGCATCCCCGCTTCGCGCGCGGCCTTGAGATCGAGGCCGGCGCCGACGGCCAGCAGGCCCAGCGGCAGCGCCGCCTTGGCAAGGATCTGGAGCATCGCTCCGGCCACGGGCGGCGGGCCGCCGACGCTGTGC
Organism: Azospirillaceae bacterium; assembly: GCA_035627075.1. Lineage (GTDB taxonomy): Bacteria > Pseudomonadota > Alphaproteobacteria > Azospirillales > Azospirillaceae > DASPMK01. Next base: position 12,141 of record DASPMK010000128.1, on the reverse strand, counting down.
AGCGTTGCGCCGATGGCAACGGCGATGATGATGGGATTGCGCACCAGCGCGGCGAAGGCGGCGCCGACGCCAGGCGTACGGTTGCTGCCGTAGCGTGACAGCACCATCACCGCCAGCACGTTGACCAGCGGAATGACAGTGGCGATGCCGACGGCGGTCAGCGTCAGCCCCGCCGGGCCGAACAAGGCTCCGGCGGTGGCCAGGCCGACGTAGGTGTTGGGCCGGATCGCCCCCTGAAACACCGAGGTGAAGCCAGGGCCGTCCAGATCGCCGCTGAGGACCGGCAGGTGCCGGCGGGCGGCGAACAGCCCGAGGCCGACCAGCCCCACCGCCCCCAGCATGGCCGTGCCCATGGGCAGGACGTTGAGGTCGCCCAGCGCCGCCTTGGCCAACTCGTCGACGATCAGGGCGGGGAAGAAGACGTAATAGGTCAGCCTCTCGGCCGGCGCCCAGAATTCATCCGGCACCGCCTTCCCGTGCCGCAGGGCATAGCCCAGCAGGATCAGCAGGAAGACGGGCGCCAGCGCGCTGACGAAAGCGATCATTCCAACTCTTCGGGTGGGGGAACCAGACGGGACAGCGCGTCCAGCGCCCCCTGGAGGATGTAGGCGGCAGCGGCCTTGTCGACCACTTCCGATCGGCGTTTGCGCGTCATGTCGGCTTCGATCATGAAACGCTGGACGGCGCTGGTGGACAGGCGCTCGTCCCAGAAGGCGATTTCCGCCTCCCAGCCCAGAAGGTCGGCGCGCTGCAGCAGGTTGGTGGCGAACTGGCGGGCCGATTGGGCCGCCGGGCCTTCGCTGCCGTCCATGTTGGCGGGCAACCCCAGCACGAGGCCGCCGACGTCATAGTCCTTCACCACGCGGGCGAGTTCGCGCACGTCCTGGGTGAACTTGGTGCGCCGGATGGTGCCGATGGGCGAGGCCACCACCAGCCCGGGGTCGGCTACGGCCATGCCGATGGTTTTGGAGCCGAGATCGAGACCCAGGAGGCGCTTGCCCCGGGGGAGGACGGCTTTGAGGTCGGGTAGGGTGCGGATCATGCCCCTAGGATAATCGAATGCGTGGCATCGGGAAACCTTTGCCGCCAGGTGAACGCCCCCGCCTTCTTCGGCGTGATCGCGGCTTTCTCCGCTGCGACCAATAGTCCTTCCGAGCGGACCACATTCCCTTAGATATTGACACTAACCATTCGCCCCGTGACCCTGGGCGCGGGCTTGGTCATGGTTGACCGTCCGTTAACGGGAGTTGGCATGCAGGCTGCTTGGGTTGGCGCCATGATTATCGGTCTGTTCGGGAATGGGGGCGCCGTGGCGGCGCCGGCACAACCTGCCGATTTGCCCGCCCTGCCGACCGGGAGGGCCGGTTTCGTTCCCGGCGTTCCACTTCCGCTGCCGGACGAGAAGGAAAAAAGGTCTTCGGCCCAAGGGCATGATGAGACGCGGATGAGTAACGGCCAGGACAAGGCCCTTCTGCTTCGCAGTCTCGGCATCGCCACCCAGCCAACCTTTATTCCCCGGAAACTCGTGTCGAAGCCCGTGCCGAAAGCCGGGACAATGAACCGGCCGCTTTCCTTGGACGAGAGGCGTTTCCAGTATTACGCCACCTTGCGACAGGTTACCGGACCGGATACCGGATGTCTGATTGGCGGGGCCCTGTTCGGCAAATGGGATGTGGTGGTGGCTTTCTTCTGCCATCGCCACCCCCCTGCTGTGGAGCAACAGCCATCCGTGATGGCGGGGACGATCACGGAAACCGCTTCCCCGTCGGACGTGGCGACGGCGGAAGATTACCGTGCATGGGAATTTATGCCTTGAATTGATATGATCGCCATGCCATGCTTTCGGGCCGCCCGATTGTTCCCGCCCGGAGATCGCGGGCAACCTACCGCGAAACACGGTGCCTGCGTTAACAAAAGACAAAAAACCTAACGCTATCAACGCCCGGCATGGCAACCTCCCTGTTACCTTGAAGTTGCCTCGCGTTGTCCGACGTTGCCTTGCCGCACCCCGAGGCGTTGCGCGGCGCGGATGCGGGTGTTACCTTCCGCGCTTCTCTTTTCAATCGTTTGCGGATCAATACGGGGGACGCATGTCCATCGATAAGGCCACCGTGGCGAAGATCGCCCACCTGGCCCGCATCAAGGTGCCCGAGTCCGACCTGGGCCATCTGGCCGGAGAACTCAGCCAGATCCTGAACTTCGTCGAGCAATTGGCCGAGGTGAATACCGACGGCGTGCAGCCGATGACCAGCGTGGTCGAGCATAATCTGCGCTGGCGCGCCGACGAGGTGACGGATGGCGGCATCCGCGACGACGTCCTGAAGAACGCTCCCGATGCCGCTGAGGGCTTCTTCGTGGTTCCGAAGGTGGTCGAGTAACATGGCCGATCTGACCCGCCTCTCCATGACCGAGGCCCTTGCCGGCCTCGTCAAGAAGGAATTCACAGCGGTCGAGCTGACCCAGGCGCACATCGGCGCCATGGAGAAGACCCGCCCGCTCAATGCCTACATCACCGAGACGCCGGACATCGCCCTGGCGATGGCCCAGGCGTCCGACGCGCGGCGCGCCAAGGGCGAAGCCGGGCCGATGGAAGGCCTGCCCATCGCGGTGAAGGACCTGTTCTGCACCAAGGGCGTGCTGACCACCGCCGCCTCCCACATCCTCGACGGCTTCCAGCCGCCCTATGAATCGACCGTCACGTCCAACCTGTGGCGCGACGGTGCGGTGATGCTGGGCAAGGTCAACCTGGACGAGTTCGCCATGGGCTCGTCCAACGCCACCAGCTACTACGGCCCGGTGATCAACCCGTGGACCGGCGACAACCCTGCCGACGCGCCGCGCAAGCTGGTGCCGGGCGGCTCGTCCGGCGGTTCGGCGGCGGCCGTGGCGGCCCGCGCCGCGCTGGGCGCCACCGGCACCGATACCGGCGGCTCGATTCGCCAGCCGGCGGCGCTGTGCGGCATCGTCGGCATCAAGCCGACCTACGGCCGCTGCTCGCGCTGGGGCATCGTCGCCTTCGCCTCGTCGCTCGATCAGGCCGGTCCGATGACCCGCACGGTCAAGGACGCGGCAATCATGCTGGGTTCGATGGCCGGCTACGACCCGAAGGACTCCACCTCGGTCAACCGTCCGGTGCCCGACTATACCAAGGCGCTGACCGGCGACATCCGCGGCCTGCGCGTCGGCATTCCCCGGGAATACCGGGTGGACGGCATCCCGGCCGAGGTCGAGAAGGTCTGGCAGCAGGGCATTGAGTGGCTGAAGGCCGCCGGCGCCGTGCCGGTGGAAGTCAGCCTGCCGCACACCAAGTACGCGCTGGCGACCTACTACATCGTGGCCCCGGCGGAGTGCTCGTCGAACCTCGCCCGCTATGACGGCGTGCGCTTCGGCCTGCGTGTCGAGGGCGACAGCCTGATCGACATGTACGAGAACACCCGCGCCGCCGGCTTCGGCGCCGAGGTGAAGCGCCGCATCCTGATCGGCACCTACGTGCTGTCGGCCGGCTACTACGACGCCTATTACCTGAAGGCCCAGAAGGTGCGCGCCCGCATCGCCGAGGACTTCCGCAAGGCGTTCGAGTCCTGCGACGTTCTCCTGGCCCCCACCGCGCCGGGCACGGCGTTCGGCATCGGCGAGAAGTCAGGCGACCCGATCCAGATGTACCTGGAGGATGTATTCACGGTGCCGGCGTCGCTGGCCGGTCTGCCGGGCATGTCGGTGCCGGCGGGGTTGGCGGAAAACGGCCTGCCCATGGGCTTGCAGATCATCGGCCGTCCCTTCGACGAAGAGACGGTTCTGAAGGTCGGCGACGTGCTGGAGAAGGCGGCGGACTTCACGGCCGCGCCGCCGTTCGTGGCGTAAGGGACGAGGGACCGAACCATGTCTTATATTCAGGGCGAAACCGGCCCCTGGGAACTCGTGATCGGCCTTGAGGTCCACGCCCAGGTCACGTCCAACGTCAAGCTGTTCTCGGGCGCGCCGACGGCGTTCGGCGCCGAGCCGAACACCCAGGTCAGCTTCGTTGACGCGGGCTTCCCCGGCATGTTGCCGGTGATCAACGAATATGCCGTCGAACAAGCGGTGCGCACCGGCCTGGGCCTGAAGGCGCAGATCAACCTGTTCTCGGTGTTCGACCGCAAGAACTACTTCTACGCCGACCTGCCCAACGGCTATCAGATCAGCCAGTACCAGCAGCCGGTGGTGGGCACCGGCACCATCGTGCTCGACATGCCCGACGGCTCGACGCGCGAGGTGGGCATCACCCGCCTGCACATGGAGCAGGACGCTGGCAAATCGCTGCACGACCAGCACCCCAGCCGCACCTACATCGACCTGAACCGGGCCGGTGTGGCGCTGATGGAGATCGTGTCGGAACCCGACATGCGCTCGTCGGAGGAGGCGGGAGCCTATCTGAAGAAGATGCGCACCATCCTGCGTTATCTCGGCACCTGCGACGGCAACATGGAGGAAGGCTCCATGCGTTGCGACGTCAACCTGTCGATCCGTCGTCCCGGCGAGCCGTTCGGCACGCGCTGTGAGATCAAGAACGTCAACTCGATCCGCTACGTCATGGCGGCCATCGAGTACGAGGCGCGCCGCCAGATCGAGATTGTCGAGGAAGGCGGCAAGATCGCCCAGGAAACCCGGTTGTGGGATACGGTGAAGGGCATCACCCGGTCGATGCGTTCCAAGGAGGAGGCGCACGACTACCGCTACTTCCCCGACCCCGACCTGTTGCCGCTGGTCCTGGACCCGGCCTTTGTCGAGGGTATCAAGGCGACCCTGCCGGAGTTGCCCGACGACAAGAAGAACCGCTTCATGGCCGACTACAAGCTGTCGTCGTATGATGCCGGCGTGCTGGTGGCCGAGCGGGCGCCCGCCGACTACTACGAGACGGTGGCCAAGGGGCGCGACCCCAAGATGGCGGCCAACTGGGTGATGGGCGACCTGTTCGGCTATTTGAACAAGGCCGGCAAGGGCATCGAGGAGTCGCCGGTATCGGCGGCCAACCTCGGCAAGCTGATCGACCTCATCGCCGACAACACCATTTCCGGCCGCATCGCCAAGGAAGTGTTCGAAGCGATGTTCGAAACCGGCGACGACCCGGCTGCCATCGTCGAGAAGAAGGGCCTGCGCCAAGTCACCGACACCGGCGCCATCGACGCCGCCATCGCGGATGTGCTGGCCAAGAACGCCGACAAGGTGGCGGAGTTCCGCTCCGGCAAGGACAAGCTGTTCGGATTCTTCGTCGGCCAGGTGATGAAGGCGACGCAAGGCAAAGCCAACCCGGCCATGGTCAACGAAATTCTGATGGCCAAGCTTAAGGGCTGACAGGGTTGATGAAAGCGAAGGGCGGTGCCGGCAATGGTCGGCGCCGCCCTTTTCATTTGGAGCGCGCGTCGTAGATTTGGTTGGAAAGCCGAAACGAGGGAACGCCAATGATCGATCTCTACACCTGGGGCACGCCGAACGGGAAGAAAGTTTCCATTATGCTGGAGGAGGTGGGCTTGCCCTACACGGTGCATCCCATCGACATCACCAAAAACGAGCAGTTCTCACCCGACTTTCTGAAGATCAATCCCAACAACAAGATTCCGGCCATTGTCGATACGGACAGCTCCAACGGCCAGCCGCTCACCCTGTTCGAGTCGGGCGCCATTCTCGTCTATCTGGCGGAAAAGACCGGCAAACTCCTGCCGCAGGACTCGGCGGCCCGCTATATCACGCTGCAATGGCTGATGTTCCAGATGGGCGGCGCCGGTCCGATGTTGGGGCAGGCACATCACTTCCGCAAATTCGCGCCCGAGCCCATTCCTTACGCCATCAAGCGCTACACCGACGAGGCGGCGCGGCTTTACGGCGTGCTCGACACGCGTTTGGGTGAAGCTGAATACATGGCCGGCGACTATTCCATCGCCGACATCGCCACGTACCCCTGGATCACCCGCTGGGAATGGCAGGGGGTGACGCTGGACGACTATCCCAATATCCGCCGCTGGATGGCCGCGATTGCCGTCCGGCCGGCGGTTCAGAAGGGGATGACGGTTCCGTCCTAGAAATAATTGCTGGGGGGCGTTGACAAACGCCCCCCAGGGCCGCTACAAACCCGCAGCCGTTCCAAGCGCTGCGGCGTTACGGATCGACGGAGGGGTGGCCGAGTGGCTGAAGGCGGCGGTTTGCTAAACCGTTATACGGGTAAAACCGTATCGTGAGTTCGAATCTCATCCCCTCCGCCACTACTCAGAAAGCAGACGCGCTCTCCCGCGCGTCGCTTCCGCAAAAATCCCGAGATATCAAAAGGCTTTAGCACAGTGGAACTGAACCGGACTCCGCGCCGGGCGGCTCCTTCTGGCCCATTTTCTCTCTCTCCCGGCCCTTTTTCTCCGCCAGAACTGAACCGACCTCCAAGTCGGTACAGTTATTTGTTGACGGTATTCCAATGGCTTGCAGGGTTAACGAGGCGTTACGATTCGACATATCGATTGGGTATCGAGAGAGACGGGGATCGAATCACGCTGAATGCGGTCGGACACCCCGGCGGTTCCGGCGTCCCAGAGTCAAAGCAACAGTCCTGAATCGCGTTGCCCTGATTCCCTCTTGTCCCCGTCCTGGGTCAGCACCGGCTTGGGATCGGTCACGGCGAGCAACTGTTCAAGAAGCAGGTCCGGAAACACAAGGGCATTGCGACGTGCCATACGAGACCTCCTTCTCATCCGTCGGTATGTCCCCTGTACGAAATTTCTGACACTCCCGACCCGCTCGGCGAGGCGACGTTGGTCATCCAGCCTGGCAACACCCTGACGCTGGTCGCCCCCTATGCCGTGGCATCCGGCGAGGGCGTGCTCGTCCGGCGCCCTGTTCGGTGTCGTGGTCGCCACCGCCGCGACCAGCGAGCCGGTCGCGGTCTATTTGGTCGGCGTCGTCGACCTGACCCGAGCGGGGCGGCGGCACGGCAAGAGCCGGACGATCAGCCGGCGTATTCGCCTTCGCGGAAGGCCTGGTCCCGCACCGTGCGCAGGTGCTCCAGGATGAGTTCCAAGTCGCCGACGTGGCCCCAGATGAGGCGTCCGGGGCGAGGTTGAAGTGCTCATCGCTGAGCGCCTGCAGGCGGGCGAGGATGGCGTCGATCTCGGCCTTCCGGGCGAGGAAGGCGTCCAGGGCGGTCTCGTCGCGGGTGGGCATCGTGGTCTCCGCTCGGGTACCGCCAGTAAGGCGCTGTGCCGCACCGCAGCCAAGCCGCTCCGGGACCGGCTCCCGCACTCTTTTGGATGAACCCGACCATGGGCCTGTCGATCTGCGCCTATGCCCGCCACCGCGGCGTCAGCCATGTGGCGGTACAGAAGGCGATCAAAGCCGGGCGCATCGCGACCGAGCCGGACGGCACCATCGACCCGGACAAGGCCGACGCCGCCTGGGTGAGCCGTTCCGATCCCAGCCAGCGGCGGGGTAAAGCCGCCGCCCCCGATCCGGCGCCCCCGGTCGAGCCGCTGCGCCCGGTGGCGGAGGCGGCGGTCGGCTCGGTGCGCGACACGCTGAAGGAAAACGGCCTGCCGGCCGGTGGCGCCGTCACCTTCGTCCAGGCCCGCACCGCCCACGAGATCGCCAAGGCCCATCTCGCCCGGCTGCGGCTGCAACGGATGAAGGGCGAACTGGTCGACCGCGCCCGCGCCGTCGCGCTGGTGTTCCGGCTGGCGCGGGAGGAGCGCGATGCCTGGGGCAACTGGCCGGCGCGGATCGCCGCGGTGATGGCGGCCGGCTGGGGGTGGAGGCGCACACGATGCAGACGGTCCTGGAAACCCATGTCCGCGCCCATCTCGCCGATCTCGCGGAGCCGGGCCTTGATCTCCGCTGACCTGCTGGCCTTCGACGGCGCCGAGGATCTGTGGCGGACGTGGCGCGAGGGGCTGACGCCGGACCCGGCGCTGACCGTCTCGCAATGGGCCGACCGCCACCGCATCCTCAGCCCGCGCGCCTCGGCCGAGCCGGGGCGCTACCGCACCGACCGCACGCCGTACATGCGCGCCATCATGGACGCGCTGTCGCCCTCGCACCCGGCGCGGCGGGTGGTGTTCATGAAGGCCGCTCAGGTCGGCGCCACCGAAAGTGGCAATTGCTTCATTGGCTACGTCATCCATCACGCGCCGGGGCCGATGCTGGCGGTGCAGCCCACCGTCGAACTGGCCAAGCGCTTTTCGCGCCAGCGCATCGACCCGCTGATCGCCGAGAGCCCGGTGCTGCGCGAGCGGGTGAAACCCAGCCGCGCCCGCGACGCCGGCAACACCGTGCTGTCGAAGGAGTTCCCCGCCGGGCTGCTGGTGATCACCGGCGCCAACAGCGCGGTGGGCCTGCGCTCGATGCCGGCGCGCTACCTGTTCCTCGACGAGGTCGACGCCTATCCGCCCTCGGCCGACGAGGAGGGCGATCCGGTGGCGCTGGCCGAGGCGCGGACCCGGACCTTCTCCTGGCGCTCCAAGGTGTTCCTCGCCTCGACGCCGACCATCCACGGCGTGTCGCGGATCGAGCGGGAGTACGCCGCCACCGACCAGCGGCGGTTCTTCGTACCCTGTCCGCACTGCGGGCAGCGGCAATGGTTGCGCTTCGATCGCCTGCGGTGGGAGAAAGGTTAGCCCGACACCGCCCGGTACATCTGCGAATCCTGCGACGAAGCCATCGCCGAGCACCACAAGACGGCGATGCTGGCGGCCGGGGAATGGCGGGCGACCGCGCACGCCCAGGATCCCGGCACCATCGGCTTCCACCTGTCGGCGCTCTATTCGCCGGTGGGCTGGATGGGCTGGACCGACATCGCCCGGCAATGGGAAGCCGCCACGACCGACGAAGCGCGGCGCAGCTTCAAGAACAGCGTGCTCGGCGAAACCTGGGTCGAGTCCGGGGAGGCTCCGGACTGGCAGCGCCTGTACGAGCGCCGGGAGGATTGGCCGTGGGGCACGGTGCCGTCCGGCGGGCTGTTCCTCACCGCCGGGGCCGACGTGCAGAAGGACCTGATCGAGGTGTCGGTCTGGGCCTGGGGCCGCGGGCTGACCAGCTGGCTGGTCGAGCACATCGTCCTCGACGGCGGGCCGGAGCACGCCGAAACCTGGAGCGCCATCACCGAGTTGCTGGGGCGCACCTGGCCGCACGCCCATGGCGTCCGCCTCGGGCTGGCGAAGCTGGCCATCGACACCGGCTACGAGGCTCCCGCCGTATATGCGTGGGCGCGGGCCGCCGGCTTCGCCCAGGTGGCGCCGGTCAAGGGGGTGGAGGGCTTCAACCGCGCCGCCCCGGTGGTCGGCCCCAGCTTCGTGGACATGACGGAGGGCGGGCGCAAGCTGCGGCGGGGGGCGCGGCTGTGGACGGTGGCGGTGGCCACCTTCAAGAGCGAGACCTACCGCTTCCTGCGGCTGGTCCGGCCGACCGACGAGGAGCGCGCCGCCGGCGCCGTGGTTCCCGCCGGCTACATGCATCTGCCCCGCGGCCTCGACGCCGAGGCGGTCAAGCAGCTGGTGGCCGAGCAACTGGCGACGGTGACCACGCGGCGCGGGTTCCAGCGCCTGGAATGGCAGAAGCTGCGCGAGCGCAACGAGGTGCTGGACTGCCGGGTCTATGCCCGCGCCGCCGCCTGGATCGCCGGGGTCGACCGCTGGAATGACGAGAAATGGCGCGATCTGGAAGCCCAGATCAGGCCGCCGGAGGAATCCACCATCACGCCGCCCGACGCCACCGACGCTCCGTCGCCCGACCGCTCGGCCGGCGTGCTGCGGCGTCCGCCGCCGCGCCGGCATCGCGTGTTCCGCTCCAGCTACCTGGGCTGACCCATGACCCTGGAAGAATTGCAGACCCGGCGCGAGGCCCTGCTGGCGGCGCGCTACCGTGGCGTGCGCACCGTCGAGATCGACGGTCGCCGCATCACCTACGCGACCGACGCCGAGATGGCCTCGGCGCTCGCGGATCTCGAGCGCCGCATCGCCGACACCGCGGCCGGCGCCCGCCGCATCATCCGCACCACTGTCCGCAAGGGGCTGTAGGATGCTGGGTTCCTTGACCGCTTGGCGCCGCCGGCTGGGAGCGATGGTCGGTGGCTTCGAGGCCGGGCAGCGGGGCCGCCGGCTCAAGTCCTTCCAGCCGTCGCGCGCCCACATCAACACGCTGATCGGCGCCGCCGAGCCGGACATCACGGCGCGGGCGCGCTGGCTGGTGCGCAACAACGGCTACGCCGTCAACGCCATCGAGAGTTGGGCCGGCAATGTGGTCGGCGCCGGCATCAAGCCCTCGTCGCTGATCGAGGACGCGGCCCTGAAGGCGCGGGTGCAGCGGCTGTGGCTGACCTGGACCGACGAGGCCGATGCCGAGGGCTTCACCGACGTCTACGGCTTGCAGCGCCGGGCGGCGCGCGAGCTGTTCATCGCCGGCGAGGTGTTCTTCCGCTTCCGGCCGCGCCGGCCGGAGGACGGGCTGAGCGTGCCGCTGCAGCTGCAGATGCTGCCGGCGGAAATGCTGCCGCTGACCCACAATGAGGTCCTGCCCGGTGGCCGCGCCATCCGCCAGGGTATCGAGGTCGACGCTCTCGGCCGGCGGGTCGCCTACCATTTTCTGCGCCGGCATCCCGGCGACTTGACCGATCCCGGTCTGGCCGGGGAGACGGTGCGCGTGCCGGCCGGCGAGATCATCCATCTCGTCGATCCCACCGACGGCGGCCAGTTGCGCGGGGTGTCGCGCTTCGCCCCGGCGCTGGTCAAGCTGTTCCTGCTCGTCCAGTACGACGACGCCGAACTCGACCGCAAGAAGGTGGCGGCGATGCACGCGCTGTTCATCACCACCCCGGCTCCGGCCGAGCCCTTCGATCTGGTCGAGAGCGACGGGACCGGCGGCGAGCGGACGATGGACCTGCAGCCGGGTCAGATCGTCCTGCTGGAGCCGGGCGAGGAGGTGCAGACCTCGGCCCCGGCCGACGTCGGGGAGACCTACGAGGCGTTCCAGTACCGCACGCTGCTGCAGGTGTCGGCGGCGCTGGCTCGACGTGGCGGTGCTCTCCGGCGCGCTCGACCTGCCGGACTACGAGCGGCGGCGCGGGGAGTACGCGGCGTGCGCGTGGCTGCCGCCGAAGTGGGACTGGGTCGATCCGCTGAAGGACGCACGGGCCGAGATCGAGCAGATCGACGCCGGCCTGAAGAGCCGCACCCAGGCGCTGGCCGAGCGCGGCTTCGATGCCGAACAGGTCGACGCCGAGATCGCCGCCGACCGCGAGCGCGAACGGCGCCTGGGGCTGGCGTTCGGAGCCGTCCCCGTCGCCACCCCACCGGAAACCGGGAACGTCGCCTCCGATCCCGATACGCCGTCCCCGTTGGCCGCTTGAGGCTCCGATGATCCCCACCGTTTTCGCCGCAGCCGGGCTGGCCGGCCGACCGCTGGTGCTGGCCCCACGCGCCCTCGATGCGCTGCTCGCCATGGCCGGCAACCCGGCCCTCCGCGGGGCGTATGCGCCGGACACCCAGGCGTACAGCGTGACGGACGGCGGCATCGCCGTCGTCCCGGTGGTCGGGCCGCTGGTGGCGCGCGGCTCGTGGCTCAGCGCCCTGTTCGGGGCGACCCGCTACGGCGTCCTTGGCGACGCGCTGGAGGCCGCCTTCACCGATCCAGGCGTCCGTGCGGTGCTGCTGGAGGTCGACTCCCCCGGCGGCGAGGTCGGCTCGGTCGGCGTGGTCGCCGTCCATGTCGACGAGAGCGCCGCCGACGCCCAGGCGGGCCTGTCGTGGACGCTGATCCAGGCGGGCGCCAAGAAGACCGACGGCAACCCGCACCAGCCGCTGTCCGTCGCGGCGCACGCCGACATCCAGGCCGATGTCGATGCTCTGTATGCCGACTTCGTCGATCTTGTTGCCCGTCATCGCTCTCTGACGCCGGAAGCGGTCCGCGCCACCCAGGCCGCTATCTATCGCGGCCCCTGAACCGCACCGGGTTTCCCGGAGGCCATTTGGCTTGAGTCACGCCGCCCTGGCGACGTCCTCGGTTTGAGCATAGTCGCGCGCTTCGGCCTCGGCAGGTGGAATGTTGCCGATGGGTTCGAGTAGGCGCCGGTGATTGAACCAGTCCACCCATTCCAGGGTGGCGAACTCGACGGCCTCCAACGACCGCCAGGGGCCG
>DASPMK010000127.1:0-7221 GCA_035627075.1 Azospirillaceae bacterium | reverse complement strand
GGCGCCAGCCTGATCATCGCCATCGGCGCCCAGAACGCCTTCGTTCTGCGCCACGGGCTGGTGCGCCGGCATGTGCCGGCCATCGTGCTGTTTTGCGTGATCAGCGATGCCACGTTGATTGCCGTTGGCGCCGCCGGGTTCGGCAGCGTGGTGGCGGCCACGCCGTGGCTGCTTCAGGCCATCGGCTTCGGCGGCGCGGCCTTTCTGTTGTGGTATGGCCTGCGCGCCTTCGCCAGCGCGTTCCACCCCGGCGCGCTCGACGGCCGGGGTGAAGCGGCCCAGGAATCGTTTGGCCGCGTCATGGCGATCATCGCCGCGTTGACGCTGCTCAACCCCCACGTCTACCTCGATACGGTGATGCTGCTGGGCGGCATCGCCGGCCGTTATCCGGCGGAAGAGCGGATAGGGTTCGCCGGCGGCGCCATGGCGGCCTCGGCGGTGTGGTTCGTGGCGCTGGGCTTCGGCGCGCGTCTGCTGGCCCCGGTGTTCAGCCGGCCGGCGGCGTGGCGGATGCTCGACGTCGTGATCGGCGTGGTGATGACAGCGCTGGCGCTGATGCTGCTGCGCGACGCTTGGGCCGGTCTCGGTAACGTCTCTTCGCTGTCTTGAAAATTTTATTACCCGACTGCCCCAGGGGCTGCGGTACAACTAGCCCCGATGATCCGTTTGAAACGGAGTAAGGGGCGGAAAATGGCTTTGGTGACGACCGAATATCGGGGCGCCGTGGCGACCCTGGTGATGAACAACGTGGAAAAGCGCAACGCGCTGAGCGCCGCGCTGATCGACGAGATGATCGCGGCGTTCCAGGAGTTTCGCGAGCGTCAGGTGCGGGTGGTGATCCTGCGCGCCGCGCCAGGGATGAGTGTGTGGTCGGCCGGTCACGATATCGGTGAGTTGCCGGAAACGCGGCGCGATCCCTTGGGCTGGAGCGATCCTCTGCGTGTGCTGGTGCGCGCCATCAACGATTTCCCGGCGCCGGTGATCGCGCTGGTCGGCGGCAGCGTGTGGGGTGGGGCGTGCGAGGTGGCGATGGCCTGCGATATCGTCGTCGCCTCGGCCGGAGTGACCTTCGCCCTGACGCCGGCCAAGCTGGGCGTACCATACAACATCACCGGGCTTTTGACCTTCCTCAACCGCGTCGGCATGGGGCTGTTGAAGGAGATGGTGTTCACCGGCAAGCCGGTGGCCGTGCAGCGGTTGGAGCAGGTGGGCGTGGTCAACTGGATCGTGCCGGCCGAGGGTATCGAGGAGTTCGTCGACAAGATGGCCGAAGACATCGCCGCCAACGCGCCGTTGTCCATCGCCGTGATGAAGGAGGAAATCCGCATCCTGGCCGGCGCCCATGCCCTGCCGCCCGACCGGTTCGAACGCGTCCAGGGCCTGCGTCGCATGGTCTATGACAGCGAGGATTACCGCGAGGGGCTGCACGCCTTCAAGGAGAAGCGCAAGCCCCATTTCACCGGTCACTGAGTTTATATTGGTTACCAGCCGCTCACCCCTCCAGATACCGTCGCGTCAGGTGCGTCTTGTAGACGGCGGCGTTGAGCGGCTGGCCGGTGGCCCAGGTCAGCACCTCGTCGCTCGAATACCGGCTGGCTTTCTCGTGGACGTTGACCTTCAGCCAGCCCATCAGCGGCGCGAAGTCGCCCCGGCCCAGCGCCGGCAGGAGGCCCGGCTCGGCCCGGCAGGCGGCGTCGAACAACTGCGCGGCGGTCATGGCGCCCAGCGTGTAGGTGGGGAAATAGCCCCAGCCGCCGCCGGGCCAGTGGATATCCTGCAAGCAGCCCCGCCGGTCGTCGGGCGGGGTGATGCCCAGCAGTTCCCGCATGCCGGCGTTCCAGGCGGCCGGCAGATCCTCCAGGTCCATCTCGCCCCGGATCAGCGCCTTTTCCAGGCGATAGCGCAAGATGACATGGGCGGGATAGGTCACCTCGTCGGCATCGACGCGGATGAAGCTGGGCCGCACCACGGTGTAGAGACGGTAGAGGTTGCCCGATTCCCACGCCGGGCCGCCGCCATTGAAGGCGTCGCGCACCACCGGGGCCAGATAGTCGATGAACGGACGCGAGCGTCCCGCCTGCATCTCGACGATCAGTGACTGGCTCTCGTGCATCCCCATGCCGCGCGCCGAGCCCACCGGCTGGCGCAGCCACGCCGCCGGGCGGTTCTGCTCATAGACCGCGTGGCCGGTTTCGTGCATCACCCCCATCAGGGCGCGGGTGAAGTTGTCCTCCTCGTACCGGGTGGTGATGCGCACGTCACCAGTGGCCCCGCCGCAGAACGGATGCAGGCTGACATCCAGCCGACCGCGGGTGAAGTCGAACCCGATCGCCTTCATCAGTGCCAAGCCCAGGTCCTTTTGCGTGGCGACCGGGAAGGGGCCTTCCGGCGCCGCGACGGCCGGACGTTGCGCCTGCCGCTCCACCACCCGCGCCAGGAACCCCGGCAGGAAGGATGCGAGATCATCGAACAGCGCGTCGATGCGTGCCGATCGTCCGCCGGGCTCGTAGGTATCGAGCAGCGCGTCATAGGGCTCCAGCCCCAGCACCGCCCCCAGTGCCGCCCCGGTTTCGCGCTGGCAGCGCAGCACCTCGCGCAAGCTCGGCAGCAGCGCCTTGAAATCGCTGTCGGCCCGTGCCGTCCGCCATACCATTTCGCAGGCGGATGACGCCTTGGAACTGGCCTCCACCAGATCGGGGGGAATGGCCGTGGCGTGGACGTAGCCGCGGCGCATCTCGGCAAGGTTGGCGCGTTGCCAGCCGTCCAGTCCGTCCGCCTCGGCCTCGGCGGCGTCCAGCCATGCGCCGACGCGCGGGTCGGTGAGCAACTCGTGGGACATCAGCGACAAGGTGGCGGTCTGCTCGGCCCGACCCTCGGCGCTGCCGTCGGGCATCATGGTCTGAGTATCCCAGCCGAGGATGCCTTGTGCGTCCGAAATCAGGGACAGGCGGGCGAAGCGGCGTTCCAGGTCCTGGTAGGCGGTCATGCGGGCTCTTGGGCTTGGGCGGTGCGTTGTCGGTGGTACACCACATAGATGATGACCAGCCCGATCGCCAGCCCATACCAGGTCAAGGCGTACTGGAGGTGATCGTTGGCAAAAGCCACCCGCGTCAGCCCACCCACCGGCAGGGTGTCGGGGCGTGCCGCCGCCTCCACCACCACCGGCGCCACCTCCGCCACGCCCGCCGCCTTCGCCATGGCGTCGCGGTCGATCCACAGCCACTGGTTTCGCACCGGGTCGTTGGCCGGGGTCAGCCAAGCGGGCGGTGCCGGCCGCCGCGCCACGCCTTCCACCGTCACCATGCCGCGCGGCTGGCTGTCGGGGCGGGCAGCGGGCTCGATGCGGTCCTGCGGCACCCAGCCCCGGTTGACCAGGATCACCCCGCCGTTGGGCCGCAGCAGCGGCGTGACGATCTCCGCCCCCACCTGTCCGTTGTGGGTGCGGACGACCAGACGCATTTCATGGTCGTGCAGAAAGCGGCCGGTGATGACGACGCGGCGGTAGTCCCATTCGGCCGGATCGGGCAGCAGCGCCGGCAGCGGCACCGCCGGGGCGGCCATCTGGCGCTCCACCCGCTCGATCAGGTCCAGCTTCGCCTCGCGCCGCTGCATCTGCCATGTGCCCAGCGCCAGCAGCAGGCCCACCCCCACCAGGGTCGTCAGCATCGGCCAAAAGGCGGAGCGCACGGGATCAGCCTTCCATCTCGTCGCGGCGGTGCTTGTATTGCAGCGCCACCACATACGCCTTGGCCGGGCGGATCACGCCCAGCGTCAGCGCCAGGATCACGATCCCCCACGCGATGCCGTGCAGCCACAACGGCCAATCCACCACCATGGCGACCCACAAGGCGACCGGCACCACCAGGAAGCCCAGGATGAAGATGAGGAACACCGCCGGCCCGTCGCCGGTATCGTGGGCGCCGAGGTTCAGGCCGCACACCTCGCAACGGTCGGCGATGTCGAGGAAGCCCTTGAACAGCTTGCCTTGACCGCAGCGCGGGCAGGCGCAACGCCACCCGGCGGTCATCGGCGAAACCTTGGCATGGTACGCGGTCAGTTCGACCCCCACCAGTAGATGGACGTGAACAGGAACAGCCACACCACGTCCACGAAGTGCCAGTACCATGCCGCCGCCTCGAAGCCGAAATGGCTCTCGGGACGGAAGTCGCCGCGCCACGTCCGCCACAGCACCACGATCAGGAAGATGGTACCGATGATGACGTGAAAACCGTGGAAACCCGTCGCCATGTAGAAGGTGGAGGGATAGATGCCCTCCTTGAAGCCGAAGTGGGCGTGGGCGTACTCGTAGGCCTGGAAGCCGGTGAACAGGATGCCCAACAGCACGGTCAGCACCAGCCCGTTGACGGCGGTGCGCTGGTCGCCCTCGATCAGCGCGTGATGCGCCCAGGTGACGGTGACGCCCGACAGCAGCAGGGTCAGCGTCATCATCAGCGGCATCTCGAAGGCGTCGATGGTCTGGATGTTGGCTGGGGGCCAATTGCCCTCCAGCACCGCGGCCGGAAACAGCGAGGCGTTGAAGAACGCCCAGAAGAAGGCGACGAAGAACATCACCTCCGATGCGATGAACAGCGCCATGCCGTAGCGCAGGCCGATCTTGACGATGGGCGAGTGGGCCTTTTCCACCACCGCCTCGTGCAGCACGTCGCGCCACCAGCCGGCCATCACCGTCAGCACGCCGATCATGCCCAGGATCATCAGCCACGCGCCCGAATTGTGCATGTACAGCACGGTCCCGATGGCCAGCGTGCCGGCGGCGAACGCTCCCAGCAGCGGCCACGGGCTGGGTTCGACGAGATGGTAGGGTTGCCGGATGCCCTCCGGCACGGTGCCCTGGTCGGCGTGAATCTCGGCCATCGCTCTCTAGCCCTCTTTTTGTTTCACGCGAAAGAAGGTGTAGGACAAGGTGATGGATGTGACGTCGTCCATTCCCGGATCGTCGGCCATTTTGGGATCGACGAAGAAGGTGACGGGCATGTCCACCGCCTGCCCCGGTTCCAGGTGTTGCTCGGTAAAGCAAAAACAGGCGATCTTGCTGAAATACGGCCCCGCCTTATCGGGGGTGACGTTGAAAACCGCCGTGCCGGTCACCGGCCGGGCTGAGCGGTTCTCGGCGCGATAGAAGGCCAGCGCCGTCTCGCCCAGCCTGACGGTCATGTCCAGTTGCTGCGGTTGGAAGCCCCACGGCAGATCGCCGTTGACGTCGGCGTTGAAGCGGACGGTGACGGTGCGGTCGAGTACGCGCGACGCCGCCGCCTCGGCCCGCTGGGTGGTGCCGCCATAGCCGGTCACCCGGCAGAACAGCGAATAGAGCGGCACCGCCGCGAAGCTCAATCCCACCATCCCCGCCACCACGGCGACGAGACTCAGCAGGACGACGGCATTCCGGCGGCGGAGGTCCGGCGTCATCCTCACCCCCCGCTCATCCGGGCGATGGCGATGAGGTACATCAGCACCACGAAGGCCAGCAGCGCCACCAGGGTGGCGATGTTGCGGCTGCGCAATCGTTTCAGGCGGTCTTCCATGGGGTTCTCCTCACGCCAGCGCCAGGTGATCGGCGATCAACAGCGTGAACGGCAAAAACAGATAAAGGATCGAAAAGCCGAACATCCGCTTGGCCGAGCGGTGGCTGTCGTCCTGCCACACCCGCCACGCCGCCACCACGAACAGCGCCCCCAGCGCCAGGGCCGAGGCGAGGTAGATCGGCCCCGCCATCCCCACCGCATAGGGCGCGGTGGCGGCCGGCAGCAGCGCCAGGGTGTAGAGCAGCATCTGCTTCTTGGTTTCGCGCTCCCCGGCCACCACCGGCAGCATCGGCAGTCCGGCGCGGGCATAATCGCCGCTGCGGAACAGCGCCAGCGCCCAGAAGTGCGGCGGCGTCCACAGGAAGATCAGCAAAAACAGCACGATACCGCCCAGGCCGACGTCGCCGGTCACGGACGCCCAGCCGATCATCGGCGGAAAGGCCCCGGCCGCCCCGCCGATCACGATGTTCTGCGGCGTGCGGCGCTTCAGCCAGATGGTGTAGACGAAGACGTAGAACGCGCTGGCCAGTGCCAGCAGGCTTGCGGCCACCCAGTTCACCGCCAGTCCCATCAGCAGCACCGCCGCCCCGGTCAGCGCGACGCCGAAGGCCAGCGCCTCGCCCGACGTCACGCGCCCTTGCGGGATCGGGCGGTTACGGGTGCGTTCCATTACCGCGTCGATGTCGCGGTCGTACCACATGTTGATGGCTCCGGCCGCCCCCGACGCCACGGCGATGCACAGCAGCGCCGTCACCGCCAGCACGGGGTGCAGATGCCCCGGCGCCACGATCAGCCCGGTCGCCCCGCTGAACACCACCAGAGACATCACCCGGGGCTTCAGCAGTTCCAGGAAATCCCGGGCACTCGCCGCGCTTGTCGTCTGTACCGTCAGGTCGGTCATGGTCGTCCCCCTTCACTTCACGCGGGGCAGTATCTCGAAGGCGTGGAACGGCGGCGGCGAGCTGACCGTCCATTCCAGGGTATTGGCCCCTTCTCCCCAATAGTTGGCGCCGATCCTTTGCCCCGACCGCAGCGTATGGGCGGCGATGCCGACGAACAGCAGGGCGGCGGCGAAGGAGAGGTAGGCGCCCATCGACGACAACAGATTCCAGGCTTGGAATGCGTCGGGGTAATCGGGAATGCGGCGCGGCATCCCCGAAAGGCCCAGGAAATGCTGGGGGAAGAACGTCAGGTTGACACCGACGAAGGTCATCCAGAAATGCACTTTGCCCCAGAACTCCGGGTACTGGCGGCCGGACATCTTGCCGATCCAGTAATAGAAACCGGCGAAGATGGCGAACAGCGCGCCCAGGCTCAGCACGTAATGGAAGTGGGCGACGACGTAGTAGGTGTCGTGCAGCACCACGTCCATGCCGCCGTTGGCCAGCACCACGCCGGTGACACCGCCGACGGTGAACAGGAAGATGAAGCCGACGGCGAACAGCATCGGCGTCTTGAAGTCGATGGACCCGCCCCACATGGTGGCGATCCACGAGAAGATCTTGATGCCGGTCGGCACGGCGATGATCATCGTGGCGGCGGTGAAGTACGCCTTGACGTTGACGTCCAGCCCGACCGTGAACATGTGGTGCGCCCACACCACGAAGCCGATGCCGCCGATCGCGACCATGGCGTAGGCCATGCCGAGATAGCCGAACACCGGCTTGCGCGAGAAGGT
>DASPMK010000126.1:0-2963 GCA_035627075.1 Azospirillaceae bacterium | reverse complement strand
CGACATCATCATGGTCGGCGAAATCCGCGACGCGGAAACCGCCGAGATGGCCATCCAGTCGGCGCTGACCGGGCATCTGGTGCTGTCCACGCTCCACACCAACGACGCCGCCAGCAGCATCACCCGCCTGTTGGACATGGGGGTGGAAGGCTACCTCCTTACCACCACCATCAACGCTGTCGCCGCGCAACGGCTGGTCCGCTGCCTGTGCCCGCAGTGCCGCGAGCCATACCGCCTGACTCCCGACATGGCGCGGCCGCTGGGCCTGATCCGGCTGGCCGAGGAATCCGAGCCGGTCCTTTACCGGGCCAAGGGGTGCCCGGCCTGCCACGGCACGGGCTATTTCGGCCGTGTGGGTATCCTTGAAATCCTGGTCCTGACCGATGCCCTGCGCCCCTTGATCCTTGCCCAGGCCGACGCCGGAACCATCGCCGACGCGGCCCGGCGCGACGGCATGCGATCGCTGGTCGAGACAGGGATGGCCAAGGCCCTGGCCGGCGTCACCAGCCTGGAGGAAATCCTGCGCGTCGCCCGCCCGGTTTCCTGACCTTTGGCCGGGCGCCGGATTCCTTCCGGCAAGGTCTTGCGCCCGATGCGCCGGATCGGCTATGCCCGGATCAGGGCCAGCAGATCCTCCTCGCCCAGTCGGCCGGCGATCTCGGTCCCTTCCAGCAGGTCGGCGGCGAGGTCGCGCTTGTCGCGGTGCAACGCCAGGATCTTTTCCTCGATGCTGTCTTGCACGATCAGCCGGTACACCGTCACCGGCCGGTGCTGGCCGATGCGGTGCGCCCGGTCGGTCGCCTGGTCCTCCACCGCCGGATTCCACCAGGGATCGAGGTGGATCACGTAATCCGCCGCCGTCAGGTTCAGCCCGGTGCCGCCGGCCTTCAGGCTGATCAGGAACAGGTCGCCCTCGCCGGCCTGGAATGCCGCCACCCGCTTTTCCCGATCTCGCGCCGGGGTCGAGCCGTCGAGGTACTGGTATGAAACCCCCAGTGCGTCCAGATCGGCGCGCACCCGCCCCAGGAAACCCACGAACTGGCTGAAAACCAGCGCCCGGTGGCGATTGGCGCGAAGCTCGTCCACCAGTTCCAGGAACGCCGCCACCTTGGCGCTGCCGACCTCGGCATCGGGGGCCACCAGCGCCGGATCGCAGCAGGCGCGACGCAGCCGGGTGATCTCCGCCAGGATGTGCAGCTTGCGCGCCCCCGCCCCTTCCTCACGCAGCTTGGCGATGGTTTCCAGGGCCTTTTCCCGCAAGGCCGTGTGGAAGGCGCGCTCCTCCGGCCCCGGCTCCACCACCAGGGTCTGCTCTATGCGCGGCGGCAGCTCGCTCAACACCGCGCTCTTGGTGCGGCGCAGAATGAACGGTCGGATCAGCTCCTTCAGAGCGTGGCGCGCCTGGGCGTCCCGGTCGCGCTGGATCGGCGTGGCGAATCGTTTCTGGAAGCCCTCGCGTGAGCCCAGCAGGCCGGGGTTGACCACGTTGAACAGGCTCCACAGCTCGTCCAGATCGTTCTCGATGGGCGTGCCGGACAGGGCCAGCCGGAAGCCGGCTTCGATCGCCTGACTGGCCTGGGTGCGTTTGGTCTCGGCGTTCTTGAGCGCCTGTGCCTCGTCGAACACCGCCATGCGCCACGCCACCGGGGCCAACAGGTCGGCCTCCTGGTGCAGCAGGCCATAGCTGGCGATCAGCACGTCGCGCGGCCCCAGCCCCTGGACCAGGGCGGCGCGGTCGCCGGCCGAAGCCAGCCGGTGCGGGGTGAGCGTCGGCGCGAAACGGCTCAATTCCGCCACCCAGTTGCCGCACACCGAGGTCGGCGCCACCACCAGACACGGCCCTTCTCCCGCCAGTGTCAGCATGACGGCGATGGCCTGCACCGTCTTGCCCAGACCCATGTCGTCGGCCAGACACGCCCCCGCGCCCCAGCGCGCCAACCGCGCCATCCAGGCGAACCCCTCCACCTGATAGTCGCGCAGCTCGGCCTGGAGCGTGGCCGGCACCTGGGGCGTGAAGGTTTCGGCGGCGTCCAACCGCTCCACGAAATCGCGCCAGGACTTGTCGGTCTTGACCTGACCGGCTTCCTCCACCAGACCGCGCACCGCCAGACCGCCCAGCCGCGACACCCTGCGCCCGGTCTTGTCGCCTTCCGACACGCCCTTGAGCCGCTGAAGCTGCGCCTGGAAATGGCGGGTCAGCGCCACGAAACGGCCGTCGCCCAGCGGCACGAAACGGCCGTGGGCGTGTTCCAGCCGGTCGAGCAGATCGCGCAGATCGACCACCAGATCATCGTCCACCGCCAAGCTGCCGGCGATGTGGAACCAGTCGCGACCCTGGCCGATCTTCATCGACAGCTTGGCCGCCGACAGCTCCGCTCCCGCCACTGCCAGCTTTTGCCCCTCCGGCCATTCCACAGACAGCGGTTGCGGATAGGCGTGAAGCTGTTCCAGGAACTCCAGCACCGCCTCGGTGCCCTCGATGATCCATTCCGGCTCATCCGCCCCGCGCTCGGCCAGCGCCGGGCAGGCGGCGACCAGGGCGGCGCGTTCGGCCTTCTCGCGCGCCAGATCGCGGTTGGCGCGGCGTCGCTCGCCGTCCAGCGTGGCCAGCACCGAATGGCCGCCCTGGCCCGGCAGGTAATGCGGCCCCGCCGGCCCGAACGGCCGCACCGCCGGCACCACCCGCGCACCACCCTCCACGGGCTGCATCTGCACCACCGGCGCCGGGTCGCCATCGATGGCTGGCAGGTCGATGTCGGCGATTTCGGCGCGGATCGGCAAGGTCGGGGTATCGCGCTGGACCAGGGCCACCACCCGGTCGCGCGCCGCCTTGGGCACCTGAAGCCCTTGCGGCCCCAAAAGCGCCTGCACCTTCAAAAGCGCCGGCGTGATCTCGATGACGCGCCAGCGGGTCGGCGTCTCGGCCTCCAGAAATACCGAGGGACGGTCGGCGCTATGGCTGA